>JAHENP010000269.1 GCA_018609965.1 Haloferacaceae archaeon | reverse complement strand
TGGCCGTCGTGTGGGGTGAGGTGGCGGTAGTCGCCGGTCTCCAGATCCAGGAGGTAGAGATCCTGGTCGAACAACGAGTGTGCACGACGGACGAGCAGTCGGTCGTCGTCCGGTCCCCAGCCGACGACGGAGAGCCAGCCGCCACCCTCGTGGACCAGCTCCGCCTCATCCCCCTGTTCGTCGCGGCCCTGGACGTACACGTCGAACACGTCACCCGCCCGTCGGTTCGACGCGAACGCGATCTGCTCGCCGTCGTTGCTCCACCCACCCCACCGGTGTTTCGCGTCCGGCGTCGCCGTCAGCTCGTGGACCCGTCCCGTCTCCGGGTCAAGTCGGTACAGTTGGGTCCGCTCGTTGCCGCCCTCGTCCATCCCGAAGGCGAGTTCCCGCCGTTCGGGCGACCACGCCACGTAGGAGACGCTCTCGTCGTAGAAGGTGTGTTGTGTCGGCCACCCACCCGGCTCCGAGACGGTCCACACCTGCCGCGTCCCGGTGGTGTCCATCAGAAACGCCAACGTCCCGTCCGGCGCCAGATCCGCCCCGCTCGCGGCTCTGATCTGGAGATACCGTTCTACGTCGTACCCGTCGGCGGCCCGTCCGCCGTCTGCCGCCGGAGCCGTGTCGTCCATACGCTCCGTTCGTGCGGACCTGTCAAAACTCTACCCCGAACACCCCCGTTCGGGGACGGTACCACCTCGTTTAACACCCCCCCGAGACAACCCCACGCCAGTATGCGTGTCGCGGTCGTCTCGATGTACACCCCGGACCACCGCGACACCCGTGGCTGTCGCCGGACGCGTCGCGTCGCGGAGGGGTTGGCCGACGCCGGCCACGAGGTCACGTGGCTCTGTTCACAGTGGTGGGACGGCACCGACCGGTCGTTCCGCCGGAACGGCGTCGTCTACCGTGGCGTGACACAGGGGCCCGCCGCCGGCTCGTTCCGCTCGAAGCTCCCGTTTGCTCTCCGGCGTGTCGGCCCAGACGTGATCCACGCGGCCGTCTCCCCGCCCGGCCACGCGACGACCGCCGCGACAACCGGCCGACTCGTCCGTGCGCCGGTCGTCGTCGACTGGTGGGAGACACACCCCACCGACGCGACCGCGAGCGGCTACCGGAAGGCGGCACGCAAACCGACACGCGTGATCGCACCCTCCGAGACTGCCCGCACCAGCGCCCGAGAACACGGCGCCGACGGTGACGACGTGATCGTCGTCCCGGAGAGTGTGGACTTCGGGTTGGTGCGGGGGGCGGATGTCGACGACCGAACGGATCTGGTCTACCTCCGTGATCCACTCGACGACGACGCCAACGTTGAGGCGTTCCTGCTCGCGCTGGCGGAACTGCGCGACCGCGACTGGCGCGCGACGGTGATCGGCGACGGCGACGGGCGCGGCGTCGCCGAACAGGCCGCCGCCGACCTCCGGATCGACGACCGCGTCGAGTTCGTCGGCTCACTCCCCCCGTCGAAGTTCGTCCCGATCCTCAAAGGGGCACACGTCTGTGCACAGACGGCCACCCGGGAGCCGTTCGCCGACGGGTTGTTGTGGGCGCTCGCGGCCGGCTGTGTCGGGATCGTCCAGTACCAGGCCGGCTCCAGCGCCCACGAACTTGTCGAGAACGCCGACCGCGGCCGCCGGGTTACCGACCCGCAGGAACTCGCCGACGCCATCGTCGACTGCCGGGACGTGCCCCACCTGTCTGTCGACGAGACGTTCGCCGGCTTCGATCACGACGCCGTGCTCGCGGAGTACGTCGACGCCTACGAGACCGCTCAGTCGTCGTTCGGCTTCTTGTGACCCTCGGTGCCGAACGGCTCCCCCGACGGTCAGTCTCTCTTCGCCACTTTCCGCTCCTCGTCGTCGTAGAGCTGTCGTATCTCGGCGTCGTAGCGGTCCTCGATCTTCCGGCGTTTCTTCTTCATCGTCGGGGTGAGCAGGTCGTTCTCCTCGGTGAACGCCTCCCCGACCAACCGGAACTGTTTGATCTGTTCGTGTTTCTCGAACCCTTCGTTGATCTCGTCGACCATCCGTTGGACCCGGTCGATCACCGCGGACTCCTGACAGACGAGCCGGTCGCTGTCCGGGAGGTCGACCCCCTCGCGGGCCGCCCACTCGCGGACGGCCTCGAAGTTCGGGACGAGTAACGCACCGACGAACCGCCGGGCGTCACCGACCACCATCGCTTGTTCGACCAGCTTCGAGGCCGCGAACGCGTCCTCGATTGGCCCGGGTGGCACCATCTTCCCCGTCGACAGCTTCAACAACTGCTTGGCCCGCTCCCGGAAGACGACGTAGTCGTCCTCCCGGATCTCCACCACGTCACCCGTCCGGAACCACGGCTCCTCGCTGTCGCCTCGGCCGTCGTCGCTCTCGGTCGTGTCGACACCGGGCTCCACCGCGGCGGGAGACGACGTTGTGCCGTCAGCGGTCTCGACTCCGCCGTCGGCGACCGTCTCGCCCGTGGTGTCGAGTGCCGCAGGGGAGACGAACGCCGCCCGCGTCTTTTCCGGTTTCTCCCAGTAGCCGTCGAACACGTTCGGCCCGCGGACGAGCAGCTCCCCAACCCGGTCTCCCTCGGCGACGGTGCTGTCCAGTCGCATCTCCACGTCGACGAGCGGCGGGCCAATCGTCCCCACCTCCGGTGCTTCCGGCGGGTTGACGCTGAGCACCGGCGCGGTCTCCGTCAGTCCGTACCCCTCCAGTACCGGCACCCCCATCCCGTGGTACAGCTCACACAGCTCCGCCGACAACGACCCGCCCCCGGAGATGAAGAAGTCGACGTTCCCGCCCAACGCTTCCCGGACGCTGGCGAACACCAGCCGGTCCGCGAGCGCGTACTTCGCCGACAGGAGCCGTCCGGGGTCGTCGGCGCGGTAGTGTTGCCGTCCCACGTCTGTCGCCCACTCGAAGATTCGCCGGCTGATCGGCGACTCCTCGGCCTGTTCGCGGATCGCGGCGTACAGCTTCTCGTACACCCGCGGGACGCTCGCGGCCGTGTTCGGCCGCACCAACTGGAAGTCCTCGCGGAGCGTGTCCGGTGACTCCGCGTACGCGACTGTCACCCCGGATGCGAACATCAGGAAGTGGCCGCCGAGCCGTTCGAGCACGTGCGCCAACGGCAGAAACGAGAGGTTCGTCTTCCCCGGCCCGATGGCTGGCGTCCCCGTCTCTAGCTTGTCCGGGCGGGGACCCACCCGCCGGTAGCACTGCTCGACGTTCGCGAGGAAGTTCCGGTGTGTCATCACCACCCCCTTCGGCTGGCCGGTCGTTCCCGAGGTGTAGATCAGGCTCGCCGGGTCTGTCGGCGCCCGGTCGGTGACCCAGCTGTCGTCGGCCGTCGTCGTGTCCGCCCCGTCACTGGCATTCGCGCTGTCCGCCCCGATCTCGTGTACCTCTCCGAGCGTGTACACGTCGTCACGTTCGTGTGGCTCCCCGTCGATCACCACGACGAACGACAGATCGAGTTGGTCTTCGACGGCGAACACCCGCTGTGCGAGTTCCCGGTTCTCGACGACGACCCCGTCCGCGTCCGGGTCGTCGAGCAGGTACGCGACCTGGTCGACCGACGAGGAGGTGTAGACAGTGGTGACGACGCCGCCGGCACCGAGAACGGCGAAGTCCGTCTGTGCCCACTCCATCCGGGTGTGTGCGAACAGTCCGACGCGGTCTCCCGGTTCGACACCCAACCCACGGAAGCCGGCGGCGAGCCGCCGGACGACCTCGTGCATCCGCTCGTAGCTGATCTCCGCGTACTCACCCGCGGGCGCGGCGTCGATCACACCCGCACGGACGAGCGACCGGTCGTACACCCCGCCTTTGTACCGCTGTGCCGGCCGGTCGGCGTGGTCGCGAGCGCTCGCCCGAAACGTCTCCGGAACGCTCTCGCGGGTCACGTCCGGCTGGAACTCCGACTCCGCACGCTGCCAGTCCATACCACGGTGTCGGTGGGTCGCCACTATATAACCGTGTGCCACACCCGGCGGGTTGTCGGCTGTTTCCGCCGCGTGGGAACAGCTGGACAGTCAGCTTCTGGTCTGCCCGACGCCACCGCCACCCTCGGTCTCGCTCGAACCGACGTTCTCCTCGGGCGTGTCTGTCCGTTCGAGTGACTCCGGTTTCCGTTTTGGAAGCTCCCCGGCTTCCACCCGACTCACGACGGAGTTGAGTTCGATGATCTGTTGGAGAACGTGGCTCTCCTCGACGACACTGTACTGGTGTGGTGTCGTCTCTCCCCGTTCGACGACCCCCCACCCGAGCAACGTCTCGACGTGCGTCTCGACACTCTCCGGTGACACTCCCGCCCTCTCGGCGAGTTCGTCGGTGGTGAACTCCCTCGTCGGCGGTGTCTCCAACAACGCGTCGAGCACCAACGCACGACGCTCCGGCAGCGTCGCACGGAGCCACCCGGATGGGTGTTGTTTTCGGAACTGCTCGTCGTTAGGCTCGGTTGTCACGCGACGTAGTTCGTCGGTCTTACTGTATATACTTTTGGCAGACTCGTCGGGAGGCGACGAAAAACGACTTGTGTGGGGGTGCAATATAGGTGAAGTAGATGTATTCGGAAACGAATGTCTGTGATATTATCCAGGTTCTGATGGCAAAGCACTGCCACGGGAGCAACGACCTGCCTCGGGATGCCGTCTGTCGGTTCGCGGGCAGTGGCGACGACAGCGACGAACGAGCGGCGGCACTCGACAGTGCAGTCGCTCGGCTCGACTGTGTCGAGGAACGGCCGAACGAGCGGTACGCACTCCGCCACACTGAGGAGTTGGTCGATTTTCTTGTCGAAGTGTGTAACCGTAACCCGGCGTTCTTCAAGGCGTACCTCAACCACGTTCCACCGGATGTCTGGCAAAAATACGGTGTCACACCGCCGCAACCGTAGCTACGCCGTCCCGTCGTCCAACGCCCCCAACACACCGCGGGTGTTCAGCCGTTCCTCTGCGCGCGCCTTCTCCATCCCCCACGCCTCGACGAGGTCGGCGTCGACCGCGTCGACGAACCGCTCGATCACGGCCTCGTCGTCCGGCTCCTGCTCGCGTGCCTGTCGGACGGCCGCGACCCACTCGACGAGTGTGCGTTTGTACCCCGACAGGAGTTCCGCACTCGCTGCAACCGGCCCGAAGTGTGGGTAACACAGCGTCTCCGGGTCAAGATCGGCGACGGTGTCGACATCCGCAAGCGCCTCGTCGAGATCGAACTGTGAGGGGGGTGTCGTCTGTCGGACGGCGTCGATATCGGGGACGTAGATCCCGACGGCGTCGGCGGTGAACACCGCGTCGTCGTCGGGCTCGTGGAACACGACCTGGTGGGGTGCGTGGCCGGGCGCGTGGTGTGTAACCAACCGTCGACTCCCGAGGTCGATCTCGTCACCGTCCGTCAGCGGTTCGACCCGTTTCTCCGGCACCGGCCGCGGGTCGACGTAGTGGTCCCACTGGTCACCGACGGCGGCTTTCGTCCCCGCGACCAACCGCTCGGGGTCGATCAGGTGGCGGGCGCCGCGTTCGTGCACCCGAACCGTGGCGTCGGGGAACGCTTCCGCGAGCAACCCCGCGCCGCCGGCGTGGTCGAGGTGGACGTGTGTCGGGCAGATCACCGCCGGCTCCACCCCCAGTTCCTCAAGCGCGTCCACCACGCGCGCGTGGTGGGTGCCGATCCCGGTGTCGATCACCGCCGGGCGGTCGGCGTCGAGCACGTACACCGCGCCGTACCCCGGCGTGTCGTACATCC
>JAHENP010000268.1 GCA_018609965.1 Haloferacaceae archaeon | reverse complement strand
TGGGTCGTCGTCACCCTCGTACCGGGCGTGTAGCTCCACATCCGACCCTTGAGTCACGGTCGGAGAAAAGACGTGCGTCCGCCGACAGCCAGCACCGACACCCCACAAAGGATTTGTAATTACGGAAGACAACTCGCATTCGTGTCAGAGACGACTCGTGCTGTGACAGTTGGACTCGCGGTTGCGTTCGGCTTTGTCGGCCTCGACGTGATCTTTGGGGGCGAGCCGGTGACCCTCAGTGTGGTCGTCCGCGCGGGGAAGTTGTTTCTCGTCGCCGTCCTCGTCGGATTGGTCGCGGATCGGCGTGAACAGTTGTCGACGCGATTCTGAGACGAACTACTCCTTCTCGCCGGCACCCACGGCGGCCTCACCGATCTTCTCGCTCCCCTCGATCGTCTCCATCCCGCCGAGATACGGCCGGAGTGGCTCGGGGACGGTGATCGTCCCGTCGTCGTTCTGGTAGTACTCCATGATCGCGACGAGCACGCGCGGCACCGCCACGCCCGAGCCGTTGAGCGTGTGGAGATACTCCGCCGACTCGTGGCGTTCCGGCCGGAATCGGAGGCCGGCACGCCGGGCTTGGTAGTCGCGGAAGTTCGACACCGACGACACCTCCAACCATCGGCCGCCCTCGGCGGGGCCCTCCTCGGTGTCGTCTGCGGGCGCCCACACCTCCAGGTCGACCTGACGGGCGGCCTTGTCGCCCAGATCGCCGGCACAGATGTCGAGCACGCGGTACGGCAGGTCCAGCCGGCGCAACACCGACTCCGCCTCGTCGAGCAGTTCCCAGAACCGATCCTCGCTCTCCTCGGGGCGAGTGAAGTTCACGAGTTCCACCTTGTTGAACTGGTGGACACGGACGATCCCGCGGGTCTCGGTGCCGTGTTCGCCGGCCTCGCGCCGGAAGTTCGGCGTGTACGCCTGATGTTTCACCGGGAGGTCGTCGTCGAGGAGGATCTCGTCGGCGTACATGTTCGTCACCGGCACCTCCGCCGTCGGACACAGCCAGAGGTCGTCGTCGTCGTACGACTCGTCGTTGCTGCCGCCGACGCGGTAGGCGTCCTCGCTGAACTTCGGGAGCTGGCCGGTGCCACGCATCGCCTCGCTGGCGACCGGAATCGGCGGGAACAGATCTGTGTACCCTTGTTCGCGGTGGATGTCCAACATGAACTGGATCAGCGCGTGTTCCAGTCGCGCACCCGCACCCTTGGTGAAGTAGAAGCCGCCGCCGGCGACCTTCGCGCCCCGTTGGAAGTCGAGCAGATCCAACTCCTCACCCAAATCGTAGTGTGGCACCACGCTCTCAGGCACCGCCCGAAGGTCGTCGAACCCCTCGCGGCGGCGTTCGACGTTGTCCGCCTCCGCCTCACCCGGCGGCACTTCCTCGTCTGGAATCTGTGGGAGTCGGAGCAACCCGGCCTCCAACTCGGCTTCCAGTTCGTCTGCGCGGTCTTCCACCTCGGTGAGTCGTTGTTTCAGCTCCTGTGAGCGCTCGATGGCCGCCTGTGCCGCCTCCTCGTCCCCCTCGGCTTTCAGTTGGCCAATCTCACTCGACACCTCGTTGCGCTCGTGCCGGAGTTCGTCACCCTCCGCTTTCAGTCCGCGCCACTCCTCGTCGACCTCTAGGAGTCGGTCGAGATCGGTGTCGTCGCCGCGTCGTTGGAGCGCCTCGCGGACGGTCTCCGGGTTCTCCCGGAGGAACTGTCTGGCGATCATTTAAGTGACGTTGCGACCCCTCGGGGCAAAACCGTGTCGCCTCCGTTCGACGCGTCAGCACACGACGTGACACCCGGACGGGATGAACGACACGCGACAGCGACGAGACGAGATCAGACAGACGAGACCACCACTGCGGTCGGCACGCGCCACACTCTCCTTGTGGGAGCGTGCGCGCGTGAGGGTCTTGCGAACGGAGTGAGCGAGACTTCGTCGGAGCGTGCTCCGACGGTGGACGAACAGAGCGACCGAACGGAGAGAGAGAGCGGAGTGAGGAGGCTGGGGAGGCCTGCGAGGCTCAACCGGAGGGAGAGCCTCGTGAGAAGCTGCGGTGCGGAGCGGTCGGCACCACGACAGCAGACGCGAGCGCGCTGCGTAGCGGCGCGCTCGCGAGCGCCGCTCACGGGTCGTTCCTCCCCGTTCGCGTCGAGGCTCTCCCGTTCGGTCGAGCCTCGCAGTTTTTGATCGACATTTTTTCCTTGGATGGGCGCGCTGCGCGCGCCCACCCCGAGGAGTGAAAAAGGTCGGTCGCAAGCTGTATACGTCTCGGCTGGCAATACCCACTCATGAGCGTGGACTCCGAAGGCGGCGACAACGATCTTCGTGAGCGGATCACGAACTTCCTGCGGCGGAACTTCCCGCAGATTCAGATGCACGGTGGGAGCGCGGCGATCCAACAGCTCGACCGAGAGAACGGCGAGGTGCACATCCAGCTGGGCGGGGCGTGTTCCGGCTGTGGGATCTCGCCGATGACGATCCAGGCGATCAAGTCCCGGATGGTCAAGGAGATCCCGGAGATCTCCACGGTGCACGCCGACACCGGGATGGACGGCGGCGCGGACGGCGACCTCGGTGGGATGGGTCACGACGACGGGATGTCCCCGTCGTTCCCTGGCGACTCCGCCGACGACGACGGCGAGGCGGACGAAGGACCGCAGGCCCCGTTCTAGACGCGACCGGACCGGCGCCTCCGTGACGGAGGACACAAGTCGGCCACCGTCGTACGGCAGGGTATGGTCACGCCGGAACCGACATCACTCCAGTCGTTGAGTCTCTGGATCGGGACCGCCGGCATGGGGTTGGGGGCGTTGTACTTCCTGTGGCACGGCTGGTCGGTCAGAGACCCGGACGAACAGGAGTACTACGTGATCACGATCTTCGTGCCGGCAATCGCGGCGGCGTCGTACTTCTCGATGGCGACGGGGTTCGGCGTTGTCTCCTTCGACGCCGGAACGGGAATGGGTGAGACGGTGATCTACTGGGCGCGGTACGCCGACTGGTTGTTCACGACGCCGTTGCTCCTGTTGGACCTGTGTCTGCTCGCCGAGGCCGACCGGACGACGATCTACACGCTGATCGGGATCGACCTGTTCATGGTCGGCACCGGCGTCGCGGGCGCACTCACCCGGTCGGGCCAGACGATCCGGGTCGTCTGGTGGGCAATCTCGACGGGCGCGTTGCTCGTGTTGTTGTACTTCCTGTTCGAGACGCTGTCGGAACAGGCCA
>JAHENP010000267.1 GCA_018609965.1 Haloferacaceae archaeon | reverse complement strand
CGACACCCGCCTCGTCGGTGTCACCCGTGACGGCCGCGAGCAACGCCCGTGCCCGCTCGGCGGGCGGCTCGTCGGCGACCGCGAACTCGCTGGCGTCCAAGTTCGCCCCGTAGTCGTCCACCGACAGGTGGCCCCGGACGCGGAACTCCCGCCCCTCCAGGTCCGCGGTGATCTCGTCGGCGACAACCTCCCGGTCCATCGCGTCCCGCGCCGCGTCGAGCGCGTCCGCCAGCGTGCCGCCGTAGATCTCTTTCGTCAACTCCGTCCCGAGGATCGCCGTCACCGTGTCCGTCCCGTCGTCGAGGATCGCTTTCACGCGGAGGTCGTCCTCGGGGTCAACCTGTCCGTGGCTCCGACACTGGTCGTTCTGGACGAGCCGTCCACACTCCGGACAGCGTTGGATCAGCCCGGAGCCGTCACGCACCTCCAACACGTTGCCGACGACGGTCACGTCGTACATCCCGCCGGTGTCGACCGCCTCCCGGACGGAGAGCCGCGGCGCCTCGTCGGAGACGGTCACGTCCGCCGGCGCGACCGTCGTGAACTCCGTCAGGTTGACCGACGGCACGCCCCGGAACTCCCGGACGTACACGTCTTCGAGTCGGAGCTGGGCCCCCTCCGCGACCTCCGGCCGCGGCTGCCAATCGGTGAACGGGAGCCGTGCGGTCTCGTCTGCGAGCACTCCCGAGAGAATCTCTGTTTCCCCGTCACGGCCGTCGATCGTCCGTTCTTCCAGTTCGAGCACGGTCGCCTCGACGTTCCGGCCGCGGTCGCCGGGTTCGAGCTCGATCAGGTCGCGGTCGCCGCCGACGGGGTACGGCACCTCGACGGGGTCGGACTCCAACGCGACCGTCGTCGACTCCCCGAGGTTCAGCTCCGGCTCGCCTTCCCATTCGCGGACGCCGGCGTTGCCGACGCTGACGGTGTCACCCGGCTCGAAGCCGAAGTCCTGCCAGGCGGTGTAGCTGATCTTCCCGGTGTCGTCGGCGAGTTCCCCCTCGCGGATCGTCGACTCCTCGCCGTCGTACCGGATCGTCCGGGTGCCGACGCTCAACACCCGGCCGGTGACGGTGACGTTGCCCGCGTCCGGCGCTACGTCCGCCACGTCCAACGCGGACGGGCTGGCGTCGCCGCCGCCGCCCCCGCCGTGTTTCCGCCGGACGGACTGTTTGGCCTCGTCGATTGGGACGCTGTACTCCAGTAGATTCTCCAGATCGTCGCGGACCTCCTGTTTGTCCACACCGAGATCGGAGGCGAGCTCCTCGGCGTGACTGTCGACATCCATACCTGTGAGTACCCTCGCTTCGGGCAAAAGGATTCCTCACGCCCTCGCGACCGGCGGCCGCTCTGACGCCCCCACGCCACGCCACTCCCGGGAGCCACACCGACTTACGCCCCGAGTGTCAACACAGTTCGTGTCCGCTGACACCGACCACGACGACCGCAACGTCCACGGCGACCCACTGGAGCCCTGTTGCACGGACCCCGCGACCGGTGCGCTCCGCGACGGGTTCTGTCGGAAACTCGACCGCGACCCTGGCCGCCACGAACTGTGTGCCGTCGTCACCGACGAGTTCCTCACCTTCTCCCAGAAGCGCGGCAACGACCTGGTGACGCCCCGCGAACACCTCGACTTCCCGGGGCTGTCCGACGGTGACCGCTGGTGTCTCTGTGTGCCGCGGTGGGTGGAGGCCCGCGAGGCGGACGTCGCCCCGCCGGTCGTGCTCGAAGCGACCAACGAGGCCGTGTTAGACGAGATCGACCGGGAGACGCTGGACGCGTACGCCTACGACGACGACACGAACAGTTCGGCCGACGACGAAGAGTGACGGGGATTCAGGCGTCGTAGCCGTCGATCTCGACAGTGTTGCCGACCGAGACGCCGGTCTCGTTCGTGTAGCCGTACGGCACCTCCAACACGTACTTGCCGGTGCCGCGGTACCGGGTTAACTCCCCGTTGCCGACGTCTGCCGGCGGGAGCCGTGCGTGGTGGATCTCCGTGACGGTGCCGTTGGGCGCGACAAAGAGGATGTCCAACGGGAACGCCATGTCGCGCATGACGTACGCGTGTGTGCCCAGCTGGTCGTGGACGAACAACATCCCCTCGTCGTCGCCGAGAGAACTCGTGTTCGAGAGCCCGGTGTAGCGTTTCTGGTAGGTGTCGGCGACGCGCACGTCGACGGCCGCCAGCCGACTCCCGTTCTCGTCGGCGACGGTGACGGTCGCGCGTTCGTACGCGCCGGAGTCGAACACCCCAGCGTCGAGTGCGAGGAGGCCGCCGCCGGCGGCCGCGAGCACGACGACGCAGGCGACGACGAGACGACTGCGGTTCACACCTGTCGTTGGTGAGGAGTGGGTGGAAAACGTGTCGCACGGAGCCGAAACGTCACAGCGAGTCGAGACGGCACAGACGGAACCGCGACGCCTCGCACGGAACCGCGTGGTTTTTGCCCGGGCGCGCAGGACACCAGGCCACGGGCTCGTAGTCTAGTGGTTATGACGCTTCCCTTACAAGGAAGAGAGCGGTGGTTCGAATCCGCCCGAGCCCAATTTCGAACGGAGTGAGAAATTGGCGAGTGGTGGATTCGAACCAGGGAGCGAACGGAGTGAGCGACCGTGGTTCGAATCCGCCCGACTCAGTTCCGACCAGAGAACGACACGACCAGTCACGCCCGCCGTCTCCCACGCTCCGAGAACCGTCACAACCCCGATACGACCGGCGATACAACTCGAATCCGTGTACCGAATCTTCGTTAGCGACGACATGGGGATGTTGGACGGGCTGACAGCGGCGTTGCGAAATCGCACGAACCAGCCCGTCGAGATCACCGCCGAGGCGATCGAGAACGCCGACCGGCTCGCGGACCGGGTGGCAGAGACGGAGCCGGACGCGTTGGTCGCGGGTGGGTTGACACCCGTAGACGCGGGGGTGTTGTCGGCGACGGAGTTGGATCTCGTCGCACGCGGCGGCGTCGGCTACGACAACGTCGACGTCGAGACGGCCCGTGAGCGCGGGGTGACGGTGACGAACGCCCCCGACTACTGTTGTGAGGAGGTGGCGACACACGCCGTCTCGTTGTTGCTCGCGGCCACCCGTCGGGTCGGGCGGTACGACAGACAGACCCGGAACGGTGGGTGGGATTGGGGCGAGGCGCCGGCGCCGATGCGGCTGAGCGAGACGACGCTGGGGTGTGTCGGTTTCGGCTCGATCGCCCGCGAGGCGGCGACGGTGGCCGACGGGCTCGTCGGGGAGACGCTGGTGTCTGATCCGTACGTCGACCGGGAGACGGTGGCGGCGTACGACGCCGAGCTGGTCGATTTCGAGACACTAACCCGCGAGGCGGAACTGCTGGCCGTGTTCGCGCCGCTGACCCCCGAGACACGCGAGTTGGTCGACGCCGCGGCGCTCGACCGACTCCCCGAGGGCGCGACCGTCGTCAACGTCGGCCGTGGCGCGGTCGTCGACGACGAGGCGTTGGCGGCGGCGTTGGCCGACGGCCCCGTCGCGGCGGCCGGGCTGGACGTACTGCCGACCGAGCCGCCCGTCGACTCCCCACTCGTCGGTCGCGAGGACGTACTCGTCACCCCGCACGGCGGGTGGTACTCGACGGCGGCACAGGCAGATCTGGTTGCGACCGTCGCCGACGCGGTCGGCGCGGTCGCGGGTGGCGAGGAACCCGCAGAACGTGTGACCGTCGTCGGCGCCGACTGATCGGTCTCCCCGCCGTCGGCACCGGATTCTCCACCAGAGCTAAACCGTGTTACCGTGAATCGGGGTGTATGCCACGGGGAACGGCGGGGGGGGACACGTGACACTCCGCGAGTACGCCGCGGCGCTGGCACTGGGGTTGCTGGTCGGCGCGGTCGTGGGGGGACTGGTCGTCGCGGTTGATGTCCAACCGGTCGAGAGCATCGACGACGCGCTCGGTGACGACGAACTCGCGGGAATCGAGGACGGCCCGCGGTACGGTGAGTCGCCGCTCGGAACTGCGACACCGACCGACACCAACGAGACACAGACCACGACGGATCGACAGACCGCCACCGAACCCGGTGGGACGGAGACCGCGACAGCGGCCGCAGACACCCGGACCACGACCAACACGGACGATAGACAGACTTCGACCGGGACCGCGACACAGGCCGCGTTCGCCCACCAGATCGACGAGGTGACGGAGTGTGGCGCGACCTGCCGGACGGTGACGGCGACGGTGACGAACCAACGGTCCACCGACACGGACGTGACCAGCGAGACGCAGATCTACGCCGGCAACACCACTGCCGACGACGCCCGCGTGTTCGCCGAGACGCGCGAACTGGGGACCGTCGCGGCCGGCGGGAGTGTGACCACGAGCACCGACGTGGAACTATCCGCCTCGGAGGCGTTGGCAGTCGACGACGCT
>JAHENP010000266.1 GCA_018609965.1 Haloferacaceae archaeon | reverse complement strand
GTAACGCGTTCCCGACTGCCGGCCGCATCAGATCATCACCTCCAGGAAGCCGAGCGCAACCGGCGCCGCCAGTCCGCCGACCAACAACAACGCGCCGACAGCCAACGGGATGAGCACGTCACCCAGCGACCGTTGTGAGCCACTGTCGTACGTCTGGTCGAAGTCGATGGCCTCGCGTCGCCGTCTGGCGTAGAACCCACCGACCGCGGCCCCGATCACCAGTCCGCCGACCGCGCCGCCAGCGAAGAACAGTCGGACGCTCGACGCGACGGACGCCGCGCGGCCGTCGACTGCCTTGCGGTACGTCCGTAGCCTGTCGCGTGCGGCCGTCTGTGTCTCGGTGACCGTCGCCGCCGCTCCGTCGGCGACCGCGAAGGCAGCCTGATCGTCGCCGGTAGCTGTCGCCGCGAATCCCGCCTCACCGAGCCGCGCGGACGCCCGCCCCAGTCGGCTCAGCGCCGCCGAGACGTTCCCGGGCGCGGCGGTGCCGTCGACCGCGGACGCGTTCTGTGGCAGCGCGTCGAGTGTCTCCTCGACCCGCTGGCGGGCTGTAGAGTAGTTCTCGGCGGCCGTGCGGAACGCCGCCGCGTCTCCCTCGGACGCGAACTGGAGCGTGTACGTCCCGTCTGAGCCGTTCCAGCGTGCCGTGTGGACCGCCGGCACCGTCACCGACGGGCCGACGGCCCTGCTGTTCTGTGAGACCGCGTCCCCGAACGAGACCGTGTCGCCGGCACCCGTCCCGACGACGCGGAGGTGGACACTCTCTGTGCTGCTGTCGACCCGTTCGTACACCGAACTGTTGTCGAGCGTCCACAGCTGGTTTTCGCCCCGTTCTAACCGCTCACCCGACTTGCAGACGACGACTGACAGCTCCGTGCCGGGGTAGAGCCGGTCTCCGTCGCTCACTCGCTCACCGGTCGCGTCGGTGACGACGACGGTGTCGTTCTGTGTGCCGGTGCAGTCGGCCAACGAGGGTCCGCCGGTCTGTGCGGCGACAGTCGTCGCAGTCACACTGACCGCGAGCACCGCAAGCGTCACCACCAGCGGTTGGAGGCGTCTCACTCCCCTACCCCCCAGTAGACGACTGCGGTCGCGACGACGAGCCCGAGCCCGATGCCCGCCACGAGACCGGCGACTCCGGGGGCGACCGGCGTCCCGAACTCCAGTGCGGGTGCTGCCGCGGTCTGTGCCTCCGCGGCGGCCGTCGACAAGCCCTCGACGGACGGTGTCGCCGTGGCTGTCGCATTTTGTGTCGCCGTGGTTGTCGCATTTTGTGTTGTCGTGGCTGTCGCGTCCTGTGTCGTCATGGCAGTTTGTGTTGTCGTGGCGGCCTGTCCATCTGTCACGTGTCGTGTCGACGCCGGGCCGCGGCCCGCGGCCGCACGGTCGGCGGCCGCGAGCGTCCCGAGCGTGGCGGCTGCACGACGGTGCCGGCTCACGCCCGCCCCCTCCCGCGGGCTGCGAGCGACTCCAGCTCCGCGATCCGGTCGACATCCCCTCGTGTGAACGTCAACAGTGTCGTGAACGACGCGAGATTACGTTCCGTCAACATCAGTCCCATGTTCACCTCCGAACAGTAGCTGTCGAGCCGGCTCCGCACCACTGACACCTCAATCCGGTAGTCGTCGTCGGCGACGTACCGTTCGGGGGCTCGGATCTGGCCGATCGCCTTTTTCGCCAGACTCGGCGAGAGATCCGCCACCGAGCGTTTCGTGACGGCCAGATCCGCGAGCGTGTCCCCGTCGACCGACTGCCGGCCGACGAACGGGAGGAAGTACCCCGCCAGCGACCGGGTCCGGACGACCGACCGCCCCAGCGCGGCGTACCCCGTCCCGTCCGGGAGTGTCAGCGAGGTCACCACGTCCTGCAGGTCAACCGTCTGCGGATCGAACGACTCGTACTCGCCGGGGTCGATCCGTTCGAGCACTGCCCCAGAGATCAGATCCACGATCCCAGTCGCGACGTACTCGTTGAACTCTCCGAACCGGCCCTCGGCGGCGTCCTCGAACGCCAGCCGTTGGTTGTCGACCAGAACGATCCCGTCGGAAACAGGTTCGAGCCGGTCGAGCCCGTAGACGGCGTTTTCCGCCTGTCGGACGGCCGACACCGTGTCGTCGTCTTCCCGCACGTCGCCTTTCGTGTTCGGCAACACCGCGACGGTGATCACGTCCGTCTCCGGCCCGGAGAACTCCCGGATCGCCTCAACGACGTGCGGGCCGATCCCGCAGCCGGTTCCGCCGCCGAGCCCGACGAAGACGAACGCGAACGACGGGGTCCCCTCCCCGAACTGTTCCTGAAACGCGTCCGCCATCGGACCGACCAGATCGCTCGCGACGGCGTCTGCCTCTCGGGGTTCCCGGCCGAACCCGCCCTGTACCTGTTCTTCGAACCCCGTCGTGTCACCCGCGACGAGCCCTGTTCCTTGTGCGATCCCGTACCACGACTCAGACCCCACGTTCGAGAGGTTCTGGAGGTCCCTCGCGGTCGAGTTCACCGCCACCGGTGTCGCTAGCGTCGAGATTCGTTTGTTGTCGAAGACGGAGTCGACGAGCGCACAGCCCGCCTGCCCCGCGCCGACGAAAAGGTAGACCATCCGTTCTGTATCTATACACCCTGTTTTGTCTGTTAAAGCTACCGTTTGCTTTCTTCCACACGCATATAGGAAATATACCGAAGGGTCTGTAGACGCCGTCACAGCGGCTCTCTGTCCGTCTCGGCGCCGTGCCGTCTCGCACGGTTTCTCATCTCACCGGGCCGTCGCCGTTCTCACCCACGTAGTTGTCGAAGCATCACGCTGTACTGGTTTTCCTCGTACAACGACTCGACGGTGTCTAACACCGCGAGTGCGGCCGTGGCGAGTCCCTTGACCCGTTCTGGCTCTCCGTCGGTAGCCGTCTCGTGAGCCGTCTCCCGGAGATCGTCGACCGTCGAGAGAAACAACAACGGGATGGCGTGGCTGTGATCCTCGCGGCGATTGACGAACCGTTCGGTGATCTCGCGGCGACGGTCGGCGACCCGCTCGATGGCCGCATCCACGCCGCCGTCCGTGTCACCGGACGGGTCGCCTGCGGCCACGCCGGGTTCTGTCCTGCCGTTTCCGGTGTCGTCACCATTCTCAGGGGCGCCACCACCAGGGGCTGTCGTCGCGGTGTCGTTGTCGTCTCTCGTCTCCGTCCTGTTGTCGGCTTCGGCGAGCGTCTCGGTCAGTTCGTCTCGGTAGAAAGCAGCCTCCCGGCGGACCGCGTACGGCACCAACGGGTCCCCGTCTACGACGGTCTGGAGCTGTTGGTCGAGCTCCGAGAGCCGGTCGTCGACGACGGTCGCAACCGGCTCCGGGAGTGACGACAACGCCGCTCGTGTTTCCCGGAGTGTTGCCCGAGCTGTCTGGAGATCGGTGTCGACCCCATCGAGCGCGGCCGCGGTCTCGACGGCGTCGGCGGTCCGCTCCAACGCGGACTCGATCCCCGGCACCGAGCCGTTCTGGAGCGTCCCGAGCAGTTGCTGGGTGATCCGTTCTGAGGGTGCCCGCGCCTCGGCCACCCGTGCGGCTGCCCGTGCAGCGTCCGGTTCGTCGTCGTGCTCATCAGCCGTGTGTCGGTCTGTCGTCCGGTCGCCGGCCGTCTGTCGGTTACCCACACTCCCCTCGCTCGTAGTTTGTTCGGCCGTTACCTCTCCACGGTCGTCGGCCACACTCTCGTCTGTGGTCGACTCGCCGTGTTGGTCGGCTCCTGATCTCTGGTCGTCTTCGGCGTCACCGGCGACACGCAGGTGTCCCGACTCTACCGCCTGCCGCAACGCGAGTAGCCGCTCGGAGCCGGAGTCGCCGGCCTCGATCCCGGCGGCGTCCAGATCGAGTTGGCTAGTGATCCGGAACAACGCCGCCTCCCACTCTTTCACCTCCGCCGCGACCGCCGCTGGCTCCGCGTCCGTCCCGAGCCGGTCGGCGGCCTCGCGAATCTCTCCGGACATGGTCACAGCATGTTTTCCCGACCGAGACAGGAGAACAACGCTTCCACGTCGCTCCAGATCTCCCTGACACTCTCGGCCTGCTCGGTTTGCCCCTCGTTTTTCAGCCGCTCGGCGTGTTCGTACATCGACTGCAACGCCGGCATCTCCGGGTTCCACAACATCCCCCACATGTACAGATCGTCCAACTCCGGCGTGACCAACTGGTTCATCTGCACGTCGACCGTCTCGACACCCGCCGTGTTGCCGGCGTCGAGGAAGTCCGGGCCGTTGATGATCTCTTGGAGCCGGCCGTTGGTGACGTACTCTTGGACTGCCGTCATCTTCTCCTCGGGGCCGTAGATCATGAAGTTCCCACCCCACGCCGTCGAGGGGTCGAACTCGGCGAGTCGGTTCTGATCGAGCGCCCGCCGGGCGAGAATCTCCAGTTTCGACTCCGAGACGGTCGCCGACCGGAGCCGACCCAACACCGGCGCGAGCACGACCGCTGGCCGCTCGTCACGGGGCATGCTCGCGGGGTATTTGTCCTCGACGAGTCGGAAGCTGTCGGCCACGTCGAAGACGTTCCCGCGGATCGACATCGTCGCGTCCTGGTCGACGAACTGTGGTGTCGACGACATCGTGAACGCCTCCAGAAACGCCACCAACGGCTTGTTCAGATCGACGAACTGCGGCGGGTTGTACCGTTCGAGCCCGTCGATCCCTGGGGTGATGTCCTTGCTCGCCTCGCGGAGTGCGTCGTTGTTGAACGGGATGATGGCGTCGGCCGCCTGTGCTGTCCGCGCGAGCCCGACCACGCCGTTCGTCTTCCCACGGCCGCTAACCGTCGACTGTTGCTCCCCGACCGACGGGATGACAACCGCGTTCAGAATCGCCTTGTCGATCACTCGTTCGTCGGAGAACACCTGCTCACGGATACGGTTCGCAAGCACTGGTGTCGCACCACAGCCGGTGCCTTTGGTGACACTGTGGATCAACAACAACGCCTGTGCGTCGCGGATGTCCGTCTGTCGCATATCCCACCGGTCCCGGAACGGGTTGGCGTCGCCCTCGAAGTCGACCTCGGCGACAGCCGCGCCGTTCTGCCAGCGGTACCCCATCCCGGAGTTGTCGTGTGCACCGAGCCCGATGATCGTGTTCGTCTCCAGTTGGGCCCTGTCGTAGCCGCGTTCTTCCTGTGCGTAGTAGGTCTGCTCCAGTTCGGCGGTGTTCGTGTTCAACAGGCCGTAGCCGGCGAACCCACCCTCCCAGATCCGCGCACGGCCTTCGTCTTCCGCGACCAACGTGTCCCGCCGCATCAACAACGCGTCGAGGATGTTGTTGCCCGCGCCACCGACTCCGACGACGAACCACTTCTTGCCGACGGAGTCGTTGCCGCCGGCCGCGGTCGATGTCGGCTGTGGCTGGCGAGGCTCCGGCTCCCCGTCGTCGTCGTCCTCGGCGAACAGGTGGTCGAACTCGTCCCCGTACATCGCTCCGACAGCGGCCTCGTTGTCGCCGTGGACTGCACGGACGTGGCCCGCTAGGTCGTCGGCGTTCCACTCGGCCTCGCTCGTCAGACAGATCTTACACTGGTCTGGCATCTGGTCGTTTCCGACGTATCGCCTCTCCTACCTTAGTGTTCCCCTGCCGCCGCCGAAGCGGGACGACGACGGCTCCGCCAACTTGCGGCCAGGTCAGGCAACGAACAACGGCGTCCAGCCCGATCGTACAGGTGTGTTACGGCTCAGACGTGTCGGTCCCGGAACCGCTCACGAGTCGTCGCCACTGCCTCCTCGATGTTGGTGTCGCCGGCGGCGGTCAACTCGAGGAACCCAGGCGGCTCCGGGCTCTGGAGATCGACACGGTCGAACAGGTCAGTCTGCCGCTCCGCGAACCGGCGGAGATTCACCAGCACGTCCGGGTTGGCCATCGAACTGGGGAGATCTTCGAGATTGTACTGGAGGAACGTGTCACCGGACTCAGCCGTAGCTGACAGCTCTCGGAGGACGTACAACACCTCGTCGATGACGGCGTCGGCCTGTGCGACCGTCTCCTCGTTCGTTGCGGTGGTCGAGTCGGACGCCGACTCCGCCTCATCCTCCTCGGCCGCCGTCGGCTCGGTCGTCGCGTCTGCGTACTCGAACACGAGTCGGTCGTCGTCGTGGCCGACAGCGACCGCCTCGTCGGCCCGCTCGACGGCTTCCGCGAGCGATCTCACCAGGTCGTCGGTCAACTCCGCGGGGACGTTGGCACCACTGGCACGGGCGTCGACGGCCGACCAGACGGAGCCGGCAAACTCCACGAACACGACGAGTCGGTCGGCCGCCTCGCCGACTGTCGCCGCCTCCCGGCTGGCGGTGTCGAACTCACAGTCGTGGAGCAAGTCCCGCACGCGCCGGAGCTCCCGTTGGAGTTCTCGTGTTCCGCGTGTCGCGTCCGTTCGCCCCGCGACGGCGATCTCTCGGAGCCGGTCGGTGAACGGGAGCCGGTCACGGTCGAGTTCGGACGCGACGGTGTCGAGGTCCGACTCCGCCGTCTCGACGGCGGTGACCACCGGCTCTTCTCTGTCGGCAACGTGTCGCTCGATCCGGTCGAGTGCCTGGCGGGCGTCGTCGACTGCGGCTGCGACCGTCCCGACCGACGCGTCCGACTCGACCACCTCGACGAGCGTGCGGTCGAGTTCCCGGATGTGGACCGCTCCGTCGACGCCCGCGATGTCGAACTCCCGGTAGTCGGTCGGCAGGTTGACCACCTCGTAGGGCGTCCCGAACGACGACTCGACGACGATGTCGCCAAACTCCCCGCGAACGGCGTCTGCCACCCGGTCGCGGAACCCGGACTCGATCCGGTCGACGACCGCCTCCGGTTGGAGCCCGTCGACACGCTGACGCGCGTCGCCGACCCGACTGTACCGTTCTTCGGGGTCGGAGACGGCCCGGCAGTCGGCGATCAGTTCGCGGGCCCCGGTGAGTTGGTCGTCGAACTCCCGGCGGCGGTCCTCGACGGTCCGGACCGCGTCCGGCGCGAGTTCCGCCAACGACTGGTAGTCGTCGAGCCGACGGTCGAACGTCTCCCGGAACGTCGTCTCGACACGGTCAAGATCCGCCTCGACCTCGCCGATCTCCTCGCTGGCCGCGCGGTCGACCGTCTGGCTCCACGGGTAGTCGTACGCTGCGTACACCATCAGCCCGGACGCGCCCACCGGAACCAGCGAGAACAGTCCCAACTGGACGGAGGCGATTCCGGCGTCGTTGCCGTACAACGGAGCGTACACCCCGAAAAACAGGACGAAGAACAACACGCTCCCGAGTGTCGCTGTCCCGTAACTTGCCTCGCGGTGCTCCAACCGGTGCATCGTCACCCCCTGTGTTGCCCACGCGACGGCAATCAGGAGGAACAGCCCTAACACGAGACCCGACGACTGCTTGAAGATCACTGCCGCCTCGTACAACACCGTGATCGACAACAACGGCCCAGTCACCGGCTCGACGCCGGCAGACGCCGACGTGTAGCCGAACAACGCCATCACCGTCTGGCCGAGTGTCACGATCAACGGCAACCCCGCTCCACCCCACGCAACTGTCGAACGACGGCTCCGTGCTGTCGACATAGCCGTCTGTTTGTAGACCGGAGTAAAGTGTTTGTCACCGTGGGAGGTCGTCTCGCCTCTCTCGGCGTGGTACTGTGTATCAGATAATCTAAACTAGAAACATAAGTCAAAAATATGGATTGACTGGATTCGAGCAGCAACAAGATGTTTATGTGGTAGTGACCTCCCGTACCGTATCATGGGAGCGAGTGAGGCTGACGACCGGCTGGCGGCAGACCGCGAGGCGTTCGGTGCGGCAGACACGTTGTACGACGCCATCGACGCGATGATGACGGCCGACTCGGAGGCGGCGGCACTCGACACCCTGTTGACGGCCGCGACGGACGTACTCGATCTCACCCAGACCGGCGTCCACCGGCACGACGAGACGGAGCAGGCGCTCGTGCCAGAGGTGTGGAGCGGGAACCTCGAACAGGACCTGGGGAAGCCGCCGGCGTTGGGGCCCGACAGCCACGCCTGGGACGTGTACGAGACCGGCGAACCACTCAGCGTCGACGACTACCACGCCGACGACGGGGGGCGTTACAACCCCGAGGCGACGTTCCGGAGCGAGGTGATCGTCCCGCTCGGCGAGTACGGCGCGTTGTTGTCGGCGTCGCCGGAACCGGGCACGTTCAGCGACCGCGACCAACGGTTCCTGGAGGTGTTGTGCAACAGCGGCGCGGCGGCGATCCAACGCCTCCGGCGCGCCGAACAGCTCCAGGCCCGCGAGACCGAACTGCGACGGCAGGAGGAACTCCTGCGCGATCTCGCAGACACCGTCGAAGAGAGTGTCCGCGAACTGTTGGCGACGGCCGAGGACGTGTCGGGCAGTTCCGCGGAGATCGGGGAGTTAGCCGACGAGCAGGCGACGACGACCGCAGATGTCGCCGAGGAGGTGGCCGATCTGAGTGCGGTCGTCGAGGAGATCGCCTCCCAGGCGGACAACGTCCGCGAGGCCAGCGACGAGACGCTGTCGCTCGCGGAAGACGGCTACGAGGCCGCGACGGAGACGGCCGATCTCGTCGAGGAGGTGGAGTCGGCCGTCGGGGACGCCAGCGCGGAGTTCGACGAACTCCGGGCGGAGGTGGCGGAGATCGACGAGGTGGTGTCGTTGATCGACGAGATCGCCGACCAGACGAACCTGTTGGCGTTGAACGCCAAGATCGAGGCCGCCAGAGCCGGCGGGAGCGGCGCCGGCGACGCGGCAGACGGGTTCGCGGTCGTCGCCGACGAGGTGAAGGCGCTCGCCGAGGAGACCGCCGAGCAGACGACCCGGATCGAGTCACAGGCCGAGGCGATCAAGAACCGGACAGACGAGACGGTGACGCGGCTGGAGACCGCCACGGAGCGTGCAGAGGCGGGTGCCGCTCGGATCGCCACCGCACGGGACACGTTCGGCCGGATCGTCGACCGCGCGACCGAGACCGCGGACGGCGCCGAGGAGGTGGCCAACGCCACCGATCAACAGGCCGCCTCCACCGAGGAGATCACCACCATGGTCGACCGGGCGGCCGCCAGCGCCGACGACGTGTCGACGGAGATCGACGACATCACCGCCGCCAACCGCCGGCAGGTCCGTCAGGTCGAGGAGATCGCCGACAGCGTCACCGACGCCAAACGCACGCTCGCCGAGATCGGCAGCGAGGGTGACACGCCTGGGGAGTCCGACGACGGAGACGAGACTGCGGCGTCCACCCCGCCGACACCCGGAAGCTGATCCCGGTGTCCACCCCGCCGACACCCGGAAGCTGACACGGCAGAGCGGCGCTCTCGCCGGAACTGTGCGTCGTCGACCGCGAGGACTGTGCGCTGTCGACCACCAACGACTTTTCTGTAGCCACTGCAATCGGAGAACGATGGCAGAGAGTTCGGGGTCTGATCTCGCCGTCGCGACCGTCGGCGTCTCGGCAACGCTCGCCGAGTCGGTCGCGCCGGTGGCGGCAGATCTCCTGTTGGTGGACGCCGACCGACTCCGAGCGGGTGACTCGGTCCCGAACGACGACGCGGACGCCGACAGACACGAGCACCCGGACGCCGACAGACGCAACCGCGACGTGACGCCTGACACAACGCGCAACACGACACGCGACACAACGCGGAACACGACACGCGACACAACGCGCAACACGACACGCGACACAACGCGCAACACGACACACGACACCCCGGTGGTCGCCGTCGACGACTGGCCCGGCGAGGCTGGCGTGGCGGCCGTTGAGGCCGGGCTCGCGATCGACTGGCTCCCGGCGGCGTTGTTGGAGTCGGAGCCGGCGACGGCACGGGATCGACTCCGTTCGCTCGCGGCGGAAGCAGAGAGCCACGAGGCGTCGGCGGCCGCGACGGGGTCCCCAGAGCCGACGAGAGCCACGCCCGGAGACGACGCCGACCAGACACTCCTACACGGCTACGACCGGCTGTTCGAGGTTGTCGAAGACGGGGTCGTCGCGTTCGACCCAGACGAGCGGCGGATCGTGGACGCCAACCAGAGCTACCTCGACGCGCTGGGGTACGAGACGCTCGCGGCAGTTCGCGACCGGGGACTCGGTGGGCTGTCGGCGTCTACCGAGGAGTACACCGGAAAGCGCGCCTGGGAGCTGATCGAGCGGGTGGCAGACACCGGCGAGCCGGAGACCGTCGAGTGGCGGGTCGAAGGCGCCGACGGGGAGACGGTGTGGGTGGAGGCGACGCTCGTGGCGACGACAGTCGACGGCGAGCGGCTGGTCTTCTCGCTCCAACGTGACGTGACCGAGCGCGAGCGCCGGCGGCGGGCGTACGAACAGATCTTCGAGGGAGTCCAAGACGCGATCACGATCGTCGACGCAGAGACACTGGAGATTGTCGACGCCAACGGCGCGTACCTGTCGTTAGTCGGCTACGACAGCCTCGACGCGGTGCGAGAACAGGGTGTCGAGGGGCTGAACGACGCCGAGGCCGGGTTCACGAGAGACGACACCGACCAGGTCGTCAGCCGGGTCGTCGACTCCGGCGAGCCCGAACTGGTCGACTGGGCGTTGGAGACGGAACACGGGACGGTGCGGTGGGTCGAGATCAAGGTCACGCCGGCGACGTTGGACGGCCGGGAGGTGGTGATCGCCGTCCACCGCGACGTGACGGATCGACGCCGCCGCGAGACGGCGATCCGGGCGTTGGCGAACGCCAGCGAGGAGATGCAGACGGCCGCCACGCCGACCGAGGTCGCGACCGTCGCCGTCGAGACCGCCACCGCGGTGACGGGGCTGTCGGCGGCCGCCTGTTGGCTCGACGACGACGAGACGGGGCTGGAGCTGGCGGCCGCGACGGAGGGGGTCGAGACGGAGTCGTTCCCGTTAGAACAGATCGGCTACGACCTGTTCCAACGGGAGGCGACCCAGACGACGACGGGGTCGGTCGGCCCCTTCGAGACGGCCGTCACCCTGCCGTTGGGCGAGCACGGGTTGCTCGTCGCCGGCAGCGACGGAGCCGACGCCGAGGAGCACGCGACCGTCGACGACACCGTGCTCGAACTCGCCCGAGCGCTCGCGGACCACGTCACAACCGCGTTGGCGCGGGTCGCTCGCGAACGCGCCGTCCGGGAGAGCGAACGGCGGTTCCGGCTGATCGCCGACCGGATCGACGAGGTGATCTACCTGGCACGGCCGGACTTCTCGGAGGTGTCGTACGTCAACCCTGCCTACGAGGACGTGTGGGGGCGGTCCGTCGCGGAACTGTACGAGGAGCCGATGTCGTTTATCGACGGGGTCGACGACCGCGACCGCTCGGCGTTCGAGGAGACGTTCGACCGCGTTCGACGCGATATGCAGACGGGTGACCCCGACGACAGCTACGACTTCGAGTTCCGGGTGCGCCAGCCGGACGGGGACGTGCGGTGGATCTCGGCCCGGGGGTACACGGTCGAACTGTCGGCGGGGGAGCGCCGATACGTCGGCGTCGCGGACGACGTGACCGAGCGGCGCCGCCGGGAGCAACGGCTGGAGGTGTTCAACCGCGTGCTCCGGCACAACCTCCGGAACCACCTCGACGTGGTGAAGGCCCACGCCGAGCAGTTGGTCGCCAGGGAGTCGGAGACGGCCGCTCACGCCGACCGTATCCTGGAGACCGCCGACCGGCTCGACTCGATGGGAAGACGTGCCAGAGCAGTCGACCGGATCGTCGCGCGGGCGTTCGACCCCGAGCCGGTGTCCGTCGCGGCGTTGGTCGACGACACGCTCGACGAACTCCCGATCCGCGAGGGGGTGACAGTGAAGACTGGCGTCCCGGAGCTGTCGGTCGTCACCGACCGCGACGCGCTCCGGGCGGCCGTCGCGGCCGCGCTCGACAACGCCGTCGAGCACGCCGCCGACCGGGTTCAGATCGAGGCGTCGTGGGTCGGCGGCACGGGAGCGACTGAACGGAACGGCGAGTCGAGCGGTGACCGCGACCGGCGAGCGATCCGGGTGAGGATCACGGACGACGGGCCGGGGATTCCGGACGCAGAACTCGCGACGCTCCGGAGCGGGACGGAGACGGATCTCCGGCACGGTCGCGGGCTGGGGCTGTGGCAGCTCCGGTGGGGCGTCGACGAACTGAACGGGACGCTCGCGTTCGACACGGACGACGGGACGACCGTCGAGATCACCGTCCCGCACCGCGGCGAGGAGTGAAGTCTGCAGCGCGGTGAGCGACAACCGGCTTCGGAGAAAGGTCGGTTGTGCTGGAGTATCGTACCGTGTAGTCAGTTGTCGGTCTGAGTATGTCGGGTCTCGCTGTCGGTAGGGCCGTCGTCTTCTCTCTCGGGGAGGTCTCTCTCGCAGTACTCTCGACACGCCGCCTCCAACGCGTTCATCTTGATCCGTGGAACGACGGCGAACAATACGGCACTCATGCCCAGCAGGACGACGCCGAAGACGACGGTTATCTCTGGGTTGATAGCCAGGATCGCAGTGTTGAGGTTTTCTCCTCCAATATCGCTGCCGACTCCAGGAATCGTCTTGAGGAATGCCAGTGGATGATCTTCGATACGAGAGACACCCATCGCGACCCAGAGGAGTCCGAAGAACAACAACAGTCCAGCGCTCGACCGGGACAACTCGACGAACCCGTCGTCGAGCCACTCTGCGCCACCGCGGTACTCGTCGTCAACGTGTGTAATCGTCTCGAACAGTTCCCGTGACTTGATGATTTCGGACTCATTCGACTTGTACTCCGAAATCGCTGTCTTGACCGGTTGAGCGGCGTCTCCGTCTCCGTCTCCACGTTCCCGAACGACCTCCACCCAGAGGAGTCCCTCCTGTGATCGGAACGGTCTGACGAGTTTCCAGTACCAACGAGTTGTCGTCCTCGGCTGTGGATCGTCGGTCAGTCTGGCACCCTCTGTGGGCGTGTCTCCCGCGTTGTCACGCTCGTCTCTGTTCGACTCGTCAGGTTGTATCCACCCACTTATTGATACAGGCAAAAATTGGGCGAGAATCAGACCTGTGAGCGGAAAGGAGATGAAGAACCACCCAGACAGTGCAACATCACCCCCGACCGTGACAATCAGGGGAGAAGAAGAAAAGTTCATTATTCTTAATATATGTAGTATAAATAATAGAGTAATAAAAATGAGAGCACCGTTTCTGACCTGTGATTCACTCAGTCTCGTGAAGTTGGGGGGTCCCCCTCGGATGAGATCAACAATCTGTCCCACTCGCTGTTTGAGCCAGTGTTTCACTCCCGCAAATCTGTCGAACAACAACGTCGGCGTGAACGTCGCGGCACTCGCGATCATCCCGAGCAGGACGCTGAACGGGATTCCGAGGAGAAGTGCTGGGACCGCTCCCAGGGTTCCAGCAGTCTGCCCCGATCCGGCCAACAAACTCACCAAGGTGCTTTTTGCCAGAACAGTCAGTCCCAGTAGTCCGAGCGCGACCGCACCTGGGCAGATCAGACCGAAGAAGAACACGGCCACAAAGTTCTCTCGCTTTTGCAGCATCGTGGGGGTGTGATACCGGGAGCGATAAAATAACTAGTGTAAAAGTTCTTTTTGTTAACTATAGCAATTTTCTGCTGTGGCTATACTGAATCCCGAGGATCTCCCGCGCCTGCTCGGGGGTCGCCGGTGGTCGCCCCAACTCCTCGGCAATCCGGGCCGTCCGGGCGACCAGTTGGTCGTTTGTCGCGTACTCTCCTTCCCGGTAGTAGAGGTTGTCCTCCAGCCCGACGCGGGCGTGGCCACCCAACAGGATCGACAGCGTCGTCAGCGGCAGTTGGTGACGACCGAAGCCGAGCACGTCGAACTCGACGCGGTCGGGGAGCCGCTCGACCATCGTGAGCAGACTCCGCGGGCTCGGCGGGGAGAGGGTTCCGGGCCCGAACACGAGGTTGAGATACGGCGGGTCGTCGAAGCGGTCGAGAATCGACAGCGCCTCGTTCAAGTGGCCGTTGT
>JAHENP010000265.1 GCA_018609965.1 Haloferacaceae archaeon | reverse complement strand
CGCCGCCCGTCCCGCTGGGTTTCCAGTTCTCCGTGAGCACCAACGCTCGGTCGTCGACGACGGCGTACTTCGGGTGGTGGAACCGGAACCGGGCGGCCGCGCCGTCGACATGTCGCACCGCCACACCGGCGTCGACGAGCGCGGCCGTCGCCGCCGCCTGACTGGCTTCGACGCCCCCGACCGGCGAGCCGTCGAGCAACACCCGGACCGCGACGCCGCGCTCGACGGCCGCCCGCAACGCCCCGACGACCCGTTTTGAGCCGAACGTGTACCCCGCCAACAGAATCCGTCGCTCGGCGGCTCGGAGGGTCTCGACTGGTACCTGTGGTGCGTCCGGCAGGACGAACGCCGTCGTCTCTGCGGGGCCGAGCGCGACCGGCTCCCGCGGACGGAGTCCGACAGGTTGCCACACGGCCGTCGCCGTCTGGTACCGGCTCCCCGGCTCCGCTCGCGGGTAGTCGACGGCGTGGACTGTCCGGTTGTCGTGGCGGAGCCGGACCTGCTCGCCGGCGTTCGCTAGCCGGAGCGGGCTCTTGACGACCCGGTGGGGAGTCGTCACGTTCGCGGGCTCGCGGGCGACGACGACCGTCCCCGGCCCGTGGAGGGTGACGCTCGCCTCGCCGTCGTCGAGTTCGTAGCTCCCGGAGCCGAGCGTCACCGTCACCGTCTCCGTGCCGGTGACCGGCTCCGGCCGGAGGCTGACGATTCGGGCGGTCGCGTTCGACTCTCGGGTCGTGTTCGTCTCCGCGGTGGCCGTTAGTCCGGACGCCGCGTCGGAGCGTGGGCTCTCGGTCGGGTTGACGGTCGCTCCTGTCGCGGGACCGACTCCGAGCGAGCAGAGGAGACAGACAACGAGAAGCGTGGTGACGAACCCAGGAGTGACTACGGGCGACGGAGTGGTGACGGTCGAGACGGCGGGCCGGGAGGGACGTGACACGCGGGGTGTGGTCCCGGCTCCGTACAAGAAGATTCGGTGCGTTCTTTTCGGCGGCTCCGCCACGAGTCGGTATGGTCGGAGTCGTCGAGACGATCAGACTCGTCGGCGCGGCGCTGGGTGCCGTCGGCGGCGCCTTGATCGCGTTAGAGTTCTTCCAACAACCCTCCTACGTCGACTACAGTCCGGAGTTCGACAGCTACGAGGTGCAGATGAACCCGCAGGAACTGACAGAACACACCTGGCTCGGCCGCGCGGGTGGGCTGTTGATCTCCGTCGGATTCACCCTGTTGTTCGTGGCCGAACTGGTGTAACGACGGTCAGGTGGTCGGCCCGACGCGCGGCCGTTCAGGCCACCGCCGGCTCGTCGAGCGCCTCGGCGGCGCGTTCCGCCTCCGCTTCGACGATGTAGGAGCCGTCGTCGACCGCCTCGCTGGCGGTCGCCAACGCGCCGTGGGTGCCGATCTGGCGGAGCGCCCACGCCGCGCCCGCGCGGACGGTGTCGACCTCGTCGGTCGCCAGCGTCTCACCCAGCGGGTCGACCGCGCGTGTGTCGCCGATCAGCCCCAGCGCGCGGGCCGCACGCGCCCGAACTTCGTCGTTGTCGGCGACGAGCTGGTTCGCGAGCGGCTGGACGGCCGCCGGGTCGCCGATCTCGCCTAACGCTTTGAATGTCACTTTCTGGAGCTGTGGGTTGGAGTCTTCGTCGACGTAGTCGACGAGCGTGTCGACGGCCGCCTCGGCGGCCATCTTCCCCAGCGCCTCGATCCCCGGCTGGTCGCGCTTCTGTGCGCGGGCGTGCATCTCCTCGAAGGCGCCGTCGTTGTTCATCCGGACGAGCGAGTCCAGACAGTGGTCCTCCATGAACTCCGAGCCGAGCTTGTCCAACGCCAACAACACCATTTCCACGTTCCCGCGGTCGGTCCACGCCTTCAGCGCCGCCAACTCCGGCGGGAAGTCCTTGTAGTGACCGAGCACGTCGTAGAACCCCTCCGCCTCCAACTGCTCGCGAACCTCCAGGTCGTCCCACTCCTCTGCGGCCTCGCAGGCATCCTCGAACGTCTCGGCGGCCGTCAACAACGTCTGGATCGTCTCCGCGTCGTCGTCTGGGTCGAGCCCCGCGTCGGTGACGGCGGTCGTCACCGTGTCGAGTTCGTCCGCGAGCGTCTCCCCGTCACCCTCGGTCGCCGCGTCGACTGTGGTGTCGAGCGCCGCCGCGACCGTCTCGACGAACGTCGCCTGCGCGTCCGCGAGCGTCGCCTCCCCGTCGACCGTCCACCGGGTGTCCCGGAGCGTCGACTGCACGGAGTCGACGGCGTCGGTCACGTCCTCGGCGTACGGCCCGCGCGCGGCCGCAAGGTCCTCGCGCACACTCTCCAACTGGTCTTCCAAGGCCGCTTCTGGATCGTCGTCTTCGTCGTCGGCCTGGAGTGATGCGGCGTCGAGTTTGTCCGCGACCGCGTCGAGATCCGCCTCGACATCGTCGAGGTCCGCCTCGGTCTCGGCCGCGGCGACGCTGTCGGCGACCGTCTCCAACCGGTCTTCGAACCCCTCAGGCGAGAGTTCGACGGCCGTGTCCTCGCCTGCGTCGCCTCCGGCCGCGTCGTCAGTTTCGCTGGCGTCGTCGCTCATACCGCCGTCTCGTTCCGTGGCCCACAAGGGCGTTTCCATTCTCGCGGTCGGTGAGCGCCCGAAACGCCTACCCGTCGGTCTGTCGTACGGCGGCGCATGAGTGACGCAGCCGCGGAGACTGACGACGGCGAGTCGGGCACTGCCGAGGCACAGGGCCCCGTGCAGGTGACCCAACGACTCGACGAGGCGCTCGCGGAGAAACGCGAGGATCTCTTCGAGGAGTTCGGCATCGCAGACGGGTTCCCGCCGGAGGTGCTCGCGGAGGCGAAGGAACGCACCCAGGGGGTCGACGACGAGATCGAGGAGGCGGTCGACGACCGGGAGGACCTCCGGGAGCTGACCACCTGGACCACCGACCCGATCGACGCACAGGACTTCGACGACGCGATCAGCGTCCGCGACGACGGCGACGAGTACCACCTCTGGGTCCACATCGCGGACGTGACCCACTACGTCCACCCGGAGTCGGCGATGTGGCAGGAGGCCGTCGAACGCGGCAACACGGTGTACCTCCCGGCGTACACGATCCACATGCTGCCGCCGGTGTTGGCGGAGACGGTGTGTTCACTCGTTCCCGAGGAGGACCGACTGGCACACACCGTCGAGATGCGACTCGACAAGGAGACCCTCTCGTTCGAGGAAGTGGACATCTACAAGTCGGTGATCCGGTCGAACGAACGACTCACCTACAGCCAGTGTGAGGAACGACTCGAAGACTCCGAGGCGCCGCTCCACGAGGAGAACGCGCTCGCCTACGAGGTGGCCGAACAGCTCCACGAACAACGCAAAGCCGACGGGAGTCTCGTGCTCAACCCCTCGCGGGATCGCGCTCACACGATCATCGAGGAGTGTATGCTGAAGGCGAACAAGGCGGTCACACACGAGCTGATGTGGAACCGCGGCGTGGAGGCGATGTACCGCGTCCACCCACAGCCGTCGCCGGACCAGTGGGACGACGCGCTCCGCGAGATTCAGGACCTCAACGGCGTGTCGATCCCCGGTGGATCGTGGGACGACCCCCGGAAGGCGGTGAACGCGGCGATGGAGGAGGCGCCGGACCGCGCGCTCAACAAGATCCAACGCGCCGTGTTGAAGGTGATGCCGCGCGCGAAGTACATGAACGACCCGTTCGGCGGCCACCACGCGCTCAACTTCGACATCTACGGCCACTTCACCTCGCCCATCCGGCGGCTGTCGGACCTGATCAACCACTGGATCGTCCACACGAACGACGTGCCGGAGGATCTCGTCGCGCTGTGTGACCGTGCCTCCGACCGCCAGAAGGACGCCGAGACCGCCGAACGGCTGTACAAACAGTACATGGAGGAGGTCGGTCTCGACCCGTACGCGGTGAATAACCGCGGGCTGGAGGTCGTCGACGACCCTGCCGACGCCACACACGACACACCGGAGACGCTCCCGGAGTGATCTCACTCGGAGTCGGAACGGGAGTCGTCGGACCCGGGGTCGTCTGAGCCGGGGCCGTCGGACTCCGAGTGGCCATCCGCCGATCTGTCCCCGCTCTCTGCCGACTCTCCGCCAGCCGTCGACTCGGAGTCCGCGAGCCACCAGTTGGCAGGCCTTTGCCCCGCAGACGACTCCTCGACTGTCGACGCCGCGGTCGTCTCCGTGTCGGTTCGGGTGACGACGACGAGCGCGTGGAGTTCCCCGTCGACCGTCGTCGGCTCCACCCGGAGGTCAGCGACCGTCTCCGCCGACGGCACGCCGACCCGGTCGACGACGCGGGTGGTCTCCTCGTTCGTCCGGTCGGTCGCGCGAACGGCCGGGAGCCCGCCGTCCCGGCGGGCACGCCCGATCACCGTCTGGAGCGCCGACCGGACGCGGTCGGTGTCCGGGTCCGCGACGACCGCAGCGAGTGACGGCCCACCGCCGTCCGGGCGGGTGTCGACACCCAGCCGACGGCGCGCCGGGTCGTTCGCGAACACCACCTGACCGGCCGGATCGGCGACCAACGCGGGCGTCCCGACGCCGTCGGCGACCGTCGCCAGACAGTCGTGACGAACGGCCGTCCGTTCCCTGTCGGTCACGTCTGAGGCGTAGACGACGGCGTCGTCTTCGTCCGGAAACACCCGGACGGACAGCGTCCGGTCGGGGAGTTGTGCGGTGCCGGCGCGAGAGTCGTCAGCGGCGAGTACCCGTCGCGTGAGCGTCTCGACGGCCGTTCCCGCGAACGCCGGCACCACATCCCACAACGACCGCCCCTCGACCGACTCGCCGACGAGCCCGTTGCGGGTGCGGAAGCTGTCGTTGCCGAAGACGACCCGGCAGTTTGGGTCGACGGCGACGACTGACTCTTCGGTCCGCCGGTAGGCACGACGGAGTTCGGCGGCGGTCGCCTCCGCACGGCGCTTGGCGCGGTACCCCTGTGTCACTGTCCAGATGCGTTGTGCCAACAGTTCGAAGTTGTTCTCCCCGGCCCGAACCGGGACGTACGCGCTCACACCCGCCGCGATGGCGTCAGAGGCGACGGCCTCGGAGCCGGCGCCGGTGAACAGGACGAACGGGAGATTCGCGTACGTCCGCCGGAACTCCTCCAGAAAGCCGACGGCGTCGGTCCGTTTGAGCGTGTACGCACTGACCACACAGTCGACCGCCGGGTCGTCGGTCCTCGGACGACCGTCCGTGTCGGTCACGTGGTCGTCGCCAGCGACGGCCGCGAACGCCGCCGCGGCCGACTCGACGTGTGTCACGGAGACGGTCGGATCGAGCCGGGTCAGCGACCGTTCGACCAACTGTGCGAAGTCTGCGTCGCTGTCGACGTACAACACGTCCGTCGGCGCGACAGGCGACTCCGCACGGTCCCGCATGTCACACTCTCTTGGGGCCTCCGTTTATTGGTGTGTCGGTCCGGACATGTTGGAGGGGTGTTAATACAAGAAACTAGTTCAGAGACGAACGGATCGAGCCCTCAGGTGGCTTTCGGAGCCTCCTCAACGGCTTTCAGAGTTACCACGCCGCCGTCAGGATCTCCTCGGCGGCGGTCGCGTCGAGGTCGAACGCCGGCGGGACGGTGTCGACGAGCGAGTCCTGTGCGGTCGCGCGGGCGGCCGCGGCGATGTCGTCGCTCGCGGCCGGCGCCGACTCGGTTCGGTCTGTCGCCCCCCGGATCGTCGTCGGCAGTTCCAACGCGTCACGGATCGTCGCCACCCTGTCGACGACGGCGTCACTCGGGACGCAGAACCCCTCGGCCAACGGTGTCGGGTCGACTCCGGCGTCGAACAACGCCCGCAGTGCGTGTGGGGTGACAACAGCGTGTGCGACCCCCTGTTGGAGGTCGAACACGTCACGGAGCGCGTGGCCGAACGCGTGGAGCACGTTCAGCGTCGACCCGTCGGGCTGGGAGACGCCGTACTGTGCGAGGATCACGCCTGCGACCGCGCGGTCGAGTGCCGTTGCGTCGTAGCCGTCGCCGTCGAACAACGACGGCAGCGCGTCGCCCAGATACGTCAGTGCCCGCCGTGCGGTGGCGTCCGTCACCGGCGTGCGGTTCGCGGCGTACGTCGACTCGACGGCCTTGTTCAGCCCGTTACACGCCGATCCAGCGAGCACGGACTGGGGTGTGGTCGCGAACGCCGCCGGGTCGTAGACGACCGCGTCTGGCAGCAACTGCGGGTCACCGACGCCGCTGGCGACGACCCCGTCCTCGAACCGGACGGAGATGCCGGCGATCGAGGAGAGATCCGCGCCGGCGAGTGTCGTCGGCACCGGCACCAGTCCCGGGCGGTCGTTCGACGGCGGCGCGAGCCCACCCGTCTCGCGGACCTCACTCCGGGCGGTTGCCTCCTCGCGACCGTCGGCGAGCAACACCGCCGCAACCGTCGCCACGTCGAGTGTCGCTCCGCCGCCGACCGGGACGAGCGTGTCGGCGCCGATATCTCTGGCGCGGTCGGCGGCCGCGGCCGCCGCTCGGAGTCGTTTCCCCGGCGTCGTCCGTCGGAAGGTGTCGGCGTGGGCCGCCCCCAGTCCCGCCTCGACGGGGTCCATCAACGCCCGGTTCGCCCCGGTGTTGCGCCCACAGACCACCAGCGCGCGCGAGCGGTCGTGGGCCGCGAGCACCGACTCCAACTCCCCGACTGTGTCCCGGCCGTAGTGGATCTCGGCGGGGCTGTAGTCGAACGCGAACGGCTCGGTGTGCACGCACGGAGACGGGGACCCGACGGCTTGAGCCTCCGGGTCCCGGCAGACGGTGACCCGCTCGTCGCTGCTCGTGCTCTGGACACACACCTTTTCGACCCGCGCCGGCCTGATCGATGTATGGACGAGATTGCGGCGGAACTAGGGCTGACGTGGGTGGCAGACCACCCGGAGGAGCTGCTCGGGACGCTGACGGGGTTCGACAGCCGGATGGCCGGCTCCGACGGGGAGGCGCGCGCGGCGGATGCGGTCGCCGAAGCCTTCGGTGAGGCCGGGGTGCAGGACGTGCGCCGGGAGTCGTTCCCGATGGACGCCTGGGAGCGGGGCGACAGCAGTCTCGTCGCGAGCGCGCCAGCACGGCGGGCGTTCGAGACGGTGGCGTTGCCGTACAGCCCCGCTGGCGAGGTCACGGGCCCGCTCGTCGACGTGGGGTACGGCACTCCCGAGGAGATCGAGACCGCGGCGTTGGACGGCCGGATCGCGCTCGCGAGCACCACCACCCCGCCGGGTGGGCGGTTCGTCCACCGGATGGAGAAGTTCGGTGCGGCCAGCGACGCCGGCGCGGTCGGGTTCGTGTTCGTCAACCACCTCCCCGGTCAACTCCCGCCGACGGGAACACTGACCTTCGGCGGCGAGGCGTCGATTCCGGCCGTCGGTGTGAGCCACGAGACCGGGGAACGACTCCGGGACCACGCCGTCGACGGGACGGCGACGGGCGCGGGCGGGACAGGGGTCGACGCGAGCGAGTCGACGGCAGACGGAACGCGACAGCCACCGGACGCGGAGCTGTCGGTGACGGCCGAGACCCGGCCAGGCGAGAGCCACAACGTCGTCGGCCACCTCGGCCCGGAGACGGAGGAACGACTGCTCGCGGTCGCCCATTATGACGCCCACGACATCGCGGAGGGCGCACTCGACAACGGCTGTGGGGTGGCGGTGCTCGCGACCGCCGCACGCGTGCTCGCGGCGGCGGATCTCGACCGACAGGTGACGGTCGCCGCGGTCGGCGCCGAGGAGGTCGGGCTACTCGGCGCAGAACACCTCGCGGAGACGGTCGCTCTCGACAACGTCGTCGGCGTGTGTAACGTCGACGGCGCGGGGCGGTTCCGGGATCTGGTCGCGATGGCACACACCTCCGAAGCGACCGCCGCGGCCGCACGGCGGGTTCGCGAACGGACCGGCCACCCGATCACGGTGGAGTCGGAGCCACACCCGTTCTCGGACCAGTGGCCGTTCGTCCGTCGGGGTGTGCCGGCGCTCCAACTCCACTCAGAGGCGGCCGCCACGCCCGCGGCGACCGGCGGCGGGCGCGGGGACGGCCGTGGACGCGGGTGGGGACACACCCACGCCGACACGTTGGACAAGGTGGACACGCGCAACGTCAGAGAACACGGGATGTTGGCCGCGTTGGCGATCCGGGAGTTGGCGGCCGCAGAGTTGCCGCGACTGGACCCGGACGCGACCCGCGAGGCGTTCGTCGAGGCGGAGTTCGAGGTGGGGATGCGGGCGGCCGGGCTGTGGCCCGACAGGTGGGACTGACGAACGAGTTGCAGGCAGTCGCAGTCGGCGTCGCGGTTGGACGGCCGCAGTCGGCGGCGTCAGCGACGATCCTGGTCGGCGTCCGCACGGTCGGCAGCCTCACGTTGGAACGCGCGGGCGAACGTCTCACTGGTGGCGTTCTCGACGCTCTGTTCAACGTCCGTGGCCAACTGTTCGAGTTCGTCGCGGGGCTGGTGACAGAGATCGTCGTGACAGTCGACACAGAGATACTCGAACTCCTTCCCGTGGCGGCTCCACCGGTCGCCCTGTTTGTCGTACTCGCGGGCGTCCGAGCGTGGCAGTCTGTCGCCGCAGGCGATGCAGACGACCGTCTCTTCTCCCCCGTCACCCCGGGAGCCGAACATATCTCACTCTGGCGTGGGCGCTGGATTAGTAGTTGTCGGCTCCCGGCGTTCGTCGGGAACAACTGTCGGTTGCCGCCGAGCGGGCGATTTATCCGCAGACGTGCCCGACAGACCGGTATGGACGTGAAGTCGCGTCACCACCTCCGGTCGGACGAGATCGGCGAGATCCGGACGGCGTTGTCCGACCGACTGGGTGTGTCGTTGGACGGCGACGCCTTCGAGCTGGTGGAGTTGACACAGACCCCGTTCGACCTGGTGTTGGTCGACGGCGACCCGGACGTGTTGTACGTCGACGGCGACCCGTTTCTCACCGTCCGGGGGGCCAACGACCACCCGCCGGAGACCGGCGTGGTGACAGTCGACGCCGGCGCGGTGTCGTTCGTCTCTGACGGCGCGGACGTGATGCGCCCGGGGATCGTCGACGCGGACGACGACATCTCTCCCGGGGAGTTGGTGCCGATCGCCGAGGAGAGCCACGGGAAGGTGCTCGCGGTCGGGCGCGCGCTCGTCGAGGGAGATGAGATGGTCGGTCAGGAGGGGAAAGTCGTGGAGTCGGTCCACCACGTCGGCGACGATCTCTACGAGTTCGTGGTGTGAACTGTCACGGAGAGGTGGTTCGAGACACAGAACGCCTCGTCGTCACGAGCGATGCGCTCCAACATCTTCGGTGCTCGCCTCGCCTCTTCCCGACGACCGCCAGAGCCAGGCGTCCGTGTCGAGACCGATGCAACTGATGGCAGACGCCTCTAAGACCCTCAGTGTGGCCGTCGCGGTGGTTCGTCTCGCCGGTATGGGTGCGTTGTTCGCGGGGGTCAGTTCGTGGCTCCTGACCGCTACCGGACTGTTTCCCGTCCCGGTCGCACTGATCGTCGGCGGTGTGTTGCTCCTGTTCGTCGCGCCCGGGCTACTCGTCGCGTTGGACGAGATCGTCTGATCCGACCGAAACGAGATCCACCGCCACCGGCCGGTGGTCCGACGGCCGCCGGGCCGGGTCGTCGTCGCCGTCCGCGTCACCGGCGTGGACGACCTCCCTGTGGGTCTCGAACCCGCGGGTGAACACGTAGTCGAGCCGGCGTGGGTCTGCCGGTCCGTCCTCGTCTGGGGCGTGGCCACCGAAGCCGACGTACGTCGCCCGCGGACCGTCGACGGTCTGGGCGACGCGCCGACTGTCCGACAGCGCTCCGGTCAGCGTCGCGTACGGTTGGCTGTCGGGAGTGCAGTTGCAGTCGCCGGCGACGACGGCTGGCCCGTCCGGGAGTCGGTCACGGACGAGCCGAGCACCCTCCCGGCGGGCGGTCGCGCCACGGTGGTCGAGGTGGACGGAGACGACCGCGAACGTTGTCTTCGTCTGTCGGTCGCGGAGAGTGACACGCGTCGCCTGCCGGGGGACGGCGGCGTCCCAGCCGAGTACGCCGCGCTCTCCGTCGGGTGCGATCCCGAAGGCGTCGGCGTCGACCCGTTCGAACCGCGCGGGGTCGAAGCCGACCGGGGTGTGGCTCCCGTTGTCGTCCAAGAACGCGACCCACTCGTAGTCGGTCCGGGCGCGGAGATCATCGAGTTGGCCGTGCCAACACTCCTGTGTGGCGAGCACATCCGGGTCGAGTCGGTCGAGAACCGCAGCGACACGGCTCCGGCGGCGGTCCCACGCGTGTTGGCCGTCGTCGAGCCCGGCGTACCGGAGGTTGTAGCTCGCGACGCGGAGCGAGTCATCACTCACGTCTCGGTCACCCCCGTCGTCACACTCGGCTCGCTGGCTGTCTCGCGGGCCGCCGCCTGACCCGCCTCGATGTCCACCTGGGAGAGCAACGCCGCGCCGCCGCCGAAGAAGACGACCAACGCGACGATACTG
>JAHENP010000264.1 GCA_018609965.1 Haloferacaceae archaeon | reverse complement strand
GGTGTACGACGCCGCGGGTCACGCGACGGACGTGGAACAGGACCACATGTTGGAGCGCAACAGCATCGGCGAGACGGAAGAGGCGTAAGGCCCCCCGCGGATGCGCGTTCTCGGGATCGAGGGGACGGCCTGGATGGCGAGTGCGGCCGTGTACGACGACACGACCAGCGAGGAGCCCACCGAGTTTCACGACCGCTACGAGCCGGACAGCGGCGGGATTCACCCGCGTGAGGCGGCCGAACACATGAGCGACGCGGTGCCGACAGTCGTCGGTGACGCGCTCACACACGCCCGCGACCGCTGGGGAACGGAGCCGATCGACGCCGTCGCCTTCTCTCGCGGGCCGGGACTCGGGCCGTGTCTCCGGATCGTCGGCACCGCAGCGCGGGCGCTCGCCGGGCGGCTGGACGTGCCGTTGGTCGGTGTCAACCACATGGTCGCGCACTTGGAGATCGGTCGCCACCAGTCCGGCTTCGACGCGCCGGTGTGTCTGAACGCCTCCGGCGCGAACGCACACCTCCTCGGGTTCCACGGCGACCGCTACCGCGTGCTCGGGGAGACGCTCGACACTGGCGTCGGGAACGCCCTCGACAAGTTCACCCGCCACCTCGACTGGAGCCATCCCGGCGGGCCGAAGGTGGAACGACACGCCGCCGACGGCGACTACCACGAGCTGCCGTACGTCGTCAAGGGGATGGATTTTTCATTCTCGGGGATCGTCTCGGCCGCCCAACAGGCAGTCGACGACGGCGTCCCGGTCGCAGACGTGTGTGCCGGACTCCAAGAGACGATTTTCGGGATGTTGACCGAGGTGAGCGAGCGTGCGCTCTCGCTGACGGGTGCCGACGAACTCGTGTTGGGCGGCGGTGTCGGCCAGAACGACCGTCTCCGGGAGATGTTGCGGGAGATGTCTGCCCAACGGGACGCAGAGTTCTTCGCGCCCGCGCCCCGGTACCTCCGGGACAACGCGAGCATGATCGCCGTCCTCGGCGCGCGGATGGCCGCCGCCGGCGACACCGTCGCAGTCTCCGACTCCGCGGTCGACCCAGACTTCCGTCCGAACGAGGTGCCGGTGACGTGGCGCGACGGGGAGAGCGTGCGCCGGGTCACCCAGCCGGGCGAGACCGTCCGCGGCGCGGAGGCGACCGTCACCGTCGCAGAGCCGGTTGTCAAGCGTCGCGAGCCGAAGACGTACCGCCACACAGCACTCGACGACCGGCTCCGTCGCGAGCGGACGACTCACGAGGCGCGGCTGTTGGTGGCGGCCCGCAAGCAGGGTGTGCCGACACCACTCGTCCGGGAGGTGGATGTCGACGCGGGTGAACTCCGGCTGTCGCGGGTCGGTGACTGTGATCTCGCGGCAGTCGTCACAGACCAGTCGACCGGGAGCGGCGACGAACCCGACCCCGAGGCGGTCGTCACGCGCGTCGGCGGCCACCTCGCCCGGCTCCACGCCGCCGGGATCGTCCACGGGGACCTGACGACACGGAACGTCCGGGTCACCACCGACCGCCCGGACGGCGGCACAGAGCAGCCACAGACGGATCGTCCACGGACGTTCCTGATCGACTTCGGACTCGGGTTCCACACCGACCACGTCGAAGACTTGGCGGTGGATCTCCACGTCTTCGAGCAGTCACTCGCGGGAACCGCAGACGACCCCGAGACGTTGATCGCGGCCGTCGAGGAGCAGTACATGACCGTCGCCGACCACGTCGAGACGAGTGTCGCCGACGGGGAGGCGGTCGTGGAACGACTCCGCGAGGTCGAGAGACGGGGTCGGTACCAGTAGCTATCGAGATCGACGACGCCGCCGAACCCAGCCACTCACGACTCGACGAGCAGCTTCAGTCCAAAGTAGGTCGACCCAACGAGAGAGACCACGATGTAGAAGGCGATCGCCGGAACGCTCACCCCAGCGAGCGTGACCGTCACCGAATCGACAAACAACAGCGAGTGGACACCGACCGCTAGTCCAACAGTGTGAATACAGAACAACAGTTTCGTCTTCCGTCTCGACAGTTCTGCACCGATCGTCGTCTGTTGACTGTTCGTCACAGATCTAGTGTGTCTTTTCGAGTCGATAAAACCCGCTGCACAGTCCGTGTAGCTGTCCCACCGCTCACAACAACCGCCGTAGCTCCCGGAGTCGCGGGAACGACAGCCGCTCGTCGCTCTCGGGGTCCCAGACGACCGGGTGGACCCTACCGGCGTCCGTGACGAACGGGGACTGGAACTCGTCACCGCTCATCCCGTTGATCTGCACGCCCGCCGGGAGTCGGTTGAACGCCGGGAGCATTAGCGCCGGCGTGCCGGCGACCGCGTCGGGGACGAACAGGTAACACGGCCGGCGCCGTCCCTGGATCTCGACGGTCGGGTGGTCGTGGCCGACGACGTACAGCCCCGCATCCGCCGCCTCCCCGTCGGGTGGCGCCTCGTGGCCGTGTCGGACGACGACCGGCCCCGGCGTCGTCTCCGGCAGATAGTCGTCGTCTGCCGGCTCTCGCCCGTTGTCGCCCCCACTGTCGTCACGCGGTGAGAGTTCGTACCTCTCGTGAGTGTCACCGGTCCAGACGGACGACAGCATCGCGTCGTGGTTCCCGGCAACGAGAACCGGCCGCGCGCCGGCGTCGAGACAGGCCTCGCGGAGGCCGGCCAGCGAGCGGTCGACGGCGTCAGAGACACGGGCGAACTGGTGGAGCACGTCGCCGGCGACCACCACCGCCTCGGGGTCGAACGCGGCCAGTAGTGTGTCGAATCGCTCGCGGAGATCACTCGCCTCCCCGAGTGGAAACTCCACGTCGGCGGCCTCGCCGCGGCCGACGTGGAGGTCGGCGACCACGAGCGTCTGGGCACGCCGAAAGTACACCGCACGGTCCCGGAAAACGGCATCACGCACGACATCTGGTCGGGTCGGCGACGGCTTGTGGTTGTTGCCTGGCTGGCGTGTCCGTCGCCCCGAGACCGATCACCGACAGTTATGCCGCTCGTGGCTGTCGGCCCGGTGTGTTCGACGACGCCGACAACAGACGAGCGAGTGGGGACAGAGCCGTCTCGACGCGCCGGCAGTTCCTCACGACTGCGGTCGCGGCCGCGGGCGTCGCCGTCGGCGGCTGTCTCGGCGACAGCGAGCCGGTGACGGAGCGCCGTACTGTCGCGTTCGACGAGTCGACGCCACAGACGACGACACCGCAGACACCGACGGGGTACACCGAACAGACACTCGCGCGACGGAGTCCGGCGTCCGACGGCGTTGACCAGCCGTCGCTGACGGTCGGTGCCCGGCGGGGTGGGGTGACCGACCGACTCGTGGCCACGCGAGACGGTGAACGCGTCGCCGTCGCGGACTTCTCGCTGGGCGTGTACGAGACGGCACTGGGCGAGGAACGCGAGGGGTTCAGCTACGATCT
>JAHENP010000263.1 GCA_018609965.1 Haloferacaceae archaeon | reverse complement strand
GTCGTACATCGAGGCGTTCGCCACCGGCAGCCCGGTCAGCTCCGTCAGGATCGACTGATACTCGAACAACGCCTGCAGGAACCCCTGGGTGATCTCCGGCTGGTACTGGGTGTAGCTGGTCAGGAACTCCGAGCGCGCCGAGAGGTTGTCGACCAACGACGGGACGTAGTGGCTGTAGTGGCCCCGCCCGAGGAACTCGACGAGATCGTCGTTCTGCGCGAACGTCTCCTGCAGTTCGCTCACGACCGCCCGTTCGGAGCGTTGCTCGATCCCCAACTCCCCGTCGAAGGCGACCTCGTCGGGGATGTCGAACAGCTCCGCCTCGCTGTCGACCCCGACGGCGTCTAACATCGCCTGTGTCTCCGTGGGGGTGTGAGGCGCGAACGGTGTGCCAGTCCGGCGTCCACCGCTGCTCACTGTCCGCCACCTCTCGGTCGGTGTACACGACCCGTCGTGCGTGTCTCCTCGCGCCGGCGTGTGTGCATACCCGTGCAAGTGTCCGCTGGATAATGAGTTGTTCGCTACCGGCCGAGAGAAACCGACGTGACGAGTATTTGTTCGGGATCGAATTAGGAAATTCGGTGGGGATCGTGTACGAGCTTGAACACAATCGTGTGTACTCCGGGCGGTTCGGTGTCTTGGATGTCTCCTCTCTGTCTCGGCCGGCTATCACTGTCAGAGTGACCTGACCGACTGTAACTGACTGGGTACCTGTGGACCTTGTAAATGAGAAGCCAGTCCACGCAAGTTAATATCCGCAAGAAACAGAGAGGGTCACGTGGTTGACCCGGTCATGTTGTCTGGTGAGACCCCTCCTGGACGAACGTACTCCGAGATCGTGGCAATCGACGAATCGGGACAACACTCACCCGACGTTCCGACCGTCGTAGCGGCCGTGTACGTCTCTCGAAACGACGCCGAGCGTCTGGCAGTTAGGCTCTGTGAGAACGGAATATTTCCTTGGAGACAGAAATCAAAAGACGTGTCGGGCGAGACGATCTCCGAGTTCTTCACCGACGTACCTGTCTCTCGTTCTGGCATGGCCAGTCGCGCGAACCCTGGCCCCAGTCAGCGAGCGGTGATGGCGTTCGAGTCGGTCAAAGAGGTGATCACAGACGGCAGAAGCGAGCACAGCGAGGAAGCGAACTGTCTGGTGCTACTCGACGGACGGCCGTCAAACTACGGAGGCGAGAAGGCACTACTGAACTGTCGAGCGGAGATCGTCGACGACTACTTTCAGTCGAAATACAATCTAGATGTAGAGGTGGCGACACTCGAAGCCGCCGATCAACGGTATCCAGAGGTCACGACGGCCGACTGTGCCTGTCGGAATTACATCAATGCAGTCAACAGACGGGGCGCTGTCGAAGCAGTGCCCGGGCTGAGTCGTCTCGACAGCAGTCGATCCGTTCCGTCGGTCGACGCAGATGGACGGATTCACCGACTCGCCGGAGAGGGCACTTCGAACGTCGATACCGTAGCTGCACGGGCCGTTGCCTGGACTACGGGCAGCCGTCCGGTGGGACAGCAGATAGGTGAAAGTGACAAACAATTGGGCAGAATAGTGGAAAACAAGCTAACCAACGACAACCTGGCAGAGTGGATACTGACCGAAGGTAACCAACCAGGGAGTCAACAGGCGTGAGCCACTACCTCACATCCCTTACCGAGTCACGCACCGTTGTACCACGGTGTCGACTCGCTCCCCTTCTCATCCCCTGTTTGGCTCTCGACACACTAATCCCTTGTGTAGCGATCTGGACATACATCGTCGGTCCACACCCACCTCTCTTATCCTACTGTCGCGCGTAAGATCGTCAGATGCCGTACTGGGCCGCCCTCAGGGCACGCCTCGCCGGGCTCCGTGAACGGGCCAGCGACGGGCTCGCCCGGGCGGTCGCGGCCGACCACACCACGCACGAGATCGCGGCGACGTTCGCGCTCGGCACCGCCGTCGTCGTGCTCCCGACGGCCGGCACCGCGCTTGTGGTGTTCGCGGTCGTCGCCTACCTGTTCGAACGGGCGAGCAAACTCGCGTTGGCAGCGACGTTGGTCGTGTTCAACCCCCCTGTGAAGTGGACGATCTACGGCGCCAGCTACTGGCTCGGAACAGCCGTGTTGGGTCCCGCGCCCGGGGTCGCGCCGTCGGCCGCGGCGCTCGAACGCGTCTCGCTGTCGGCCGGCCGGGCCGTACTCGTCCGCCAACTGTTCGGCAACGCGGTGGTGGCTGTTGGGCTCGCTGCCGTCGGCTATCTCGTCGTCCGCGGGAGTGTCGCCGGCTACCGCCGCCGGCGCGACGCGGGGGACGACTCACAGTCGTCTCCCCGCTCGGAGGGGACCGATCCGTACGCAGACGAGTGACGAGGAACCGGTGTTTGCTCAGCTCGCCGTCTCTTTCGTCAGTCGTCGCCGAAGCTGGTGGTGTCGTCGACGCCGTTGACCTCGTGTTCTAACGCGCCGCGTTCCCAGGTGCGGGCGGCGTCACCGTTCACCTCCGCCTGGAGCTTCTCTTCGAGGAGGTTCATCGCGACGCTGTTTGCTCCCTCGGGGATGACCAGATCGGCGGCCTTCTTCGTCGGCTCGATGAACTGTTCGTGCATTGGCTTCACCGTCGAGAGATACTGCCCGATCACGCCCTCTAGCTCCCGGCCGCGCTCGATCACGTCGCGTTCGATCCGGCGGAGGATGCGCACGTCGGCGTCCGTCTCGACGTACAAGCGCAGATCCAACATCTCGTTGATGTCGTCGTCGTACAAGGCGAGAATCCCCTCCAAGATGATCACCTCCGTCGGCGCGACGGTCTCGCGTTCCTCGCGCCGGTTGTGGATCTCGAAGTCGTACTGCGGCATCTCCACCGACTGTCCCGCCAACAACTGCGCGAGCTGGTCGCGCATCAGGTCCCACTCGAAGGCGTCCGGGTGGTCGTAGTTGACCTGTTCCCGTTCGGACAGGTCCATGTGTGAGAGATCCTCGTAGTAGTTGTCGATCGGAATCCGGGTGACGGACTCGCCAACGCTCTCGGCGATCAGCCGCGACACCGTTGTCTTCCCCGCCCCGGTCCCCCCGGCGATCCCCACGACGAACGACGGGTACGAACTCATTCTCGACATGTCGTGAGACGCCGAACGGTTTGAGGACACCGCTTCTGGCCAGCGTGGCGTGTGACTCGACACGGCTCGCACACGTCGGGGCGTTTATACCGTGTGAGTATCTTACATGCGTGTGAATTACACATGGGCGTGACAGAGTCGTACAGCCGGGGACGCGAGTTGGTTGAGGGGAACCCACTGGCACTCGTGTTCGGGCTGTTGATCGTACTCCTCCTGTTCGATCTCGTGGGGAAGCTCGCCTCGGGGGCGGTGCAGGTCTCGTCGGTCGCCGTGCTGGTGAAAGACGGGCTGGCACGGGGGCTCGTGATCGGACTGGCGGGAATCGGGCTGTCGATGACGTACAGTATTCTGAACTTCGCGAACTTCGCACACGGGGACTACATCACCGCCGGCGCGTTCTCCGGGTGGGCAACGACGTATCTGATCGCCGGCGGGTTCGGGTCGAGTGCGAACGTCGGCTCCCTGTTGCTCGTCGGTGCCGGCGGTTCGGTCTTCGGCGGGGCGCTGGGGATCAGTGTCACCGCGACGCCGGTGGCGGTCGTCGGCGGGATGGTCGTTGCCGGCGGCGGCGCGATTCTGTTGTCGTTGGTGATCGACCGGCTCGTGTTCGAGCCGATCCGTGACCGGGACGGGATCACGCTCCTGATCACGAGTATCGGCGTGGCGTTCGCGCTCCGGTACACGATCCAGTTCGTGTTCGGCCCCTCGAAACGCGGGACGACCGCCGCCGGCGGCGTGCCGACGCTGTCTGTTCCCGTGGTCGACGGCACCGTCCGGATCACCGCCCACGACGCGACGCTTGCGGTCGTCGCCGGCGGGCTGATGCTGGGTGTCCACCTCCTGCTCCAACGCACACGACTGGGGAAGGCGATGCGGGCGATGGCCGACAACGAGGATCTCGCCCGGGTAACGGGGATTCCGACCGAACGGGTCGTCCGGTTCACCTGGATCATCGGCGGCGGGCTGACCGGCGTTGCTGGCTACGTGTTCGTGTTGTGGAAGGGGACACTCGGCTGGTTCGACGGCTGGATTCTCCTCTTGCTCATCTTTGCGGCGGTCATCCTCGGCGGGATCGGCTCGATCTACGGCGCGATCGTCGGCGGGCTCGTGATCGGGCTGACGGCGTCGTTGTCTGTCGTCTGGATTCCATCTAGCTTCTCGCGGGCCTCGGCGTTCCTGATGATGATTCTCATCTTAGTCGTGAAGCCGACGGGGCTGTTCTCCGGGAGGTCGACAGCATGAGCACGGCCGACTCCCCACTTGCGGCTCTCTGGGAACGGGACGCCGTCAAGATCGGCGTCCTGCTGGCGGGAATCTACCTCGCGTACGTGCTCGTCGGCGTGGTGTTGGACTACGGCGTCCGCGGGCAGTTAAACTCCATCGCCACGCTCACGTTCTACGTCGCGTTGTTCGCGTTGCTGTCGCTCGCGCTCAACCTCCACTGGGGGTACACCGGGATGTTCAACATCGGTGTCGTCGGCTTCATGGCCGTCGGAATCTACGTGATGGCGGTCGTCTCGAAGGCGCCGGCGACGGAGGCGGCCGCCGGCAGTGTCGGCGGGCTGGGGCTGCCGTTGTGGGTCGGCGTGCTCGCCGGCACCGTCGCGGCCGGGTTGTTGGGACTCCTGGTCGCGCTGCCGGCGCTCCGGCTCCGGGCGGACTACCTCGCCATCGTCACGGTGGCGATGAGCGAGATGGTCCGGTTCACGTTCCTCTCGGGGACGTTCCAACGGTTTGAGGTCGGCGGGTTGGTGATCGGCTTCGGCGGCGGGTCGGGACTCCTGTTGGACTTCGGTAGTCCCGTCGAACAGCTGTTTGACGCGTTGTTCCTCGGCGGGGTGTACGACGGTCTCGTCGGGCTGACCGGCACCGTCATCGAGAACAACCCGCAGCCGGTGACGAACGGGTTGTTGTACGGGGTGCTCCTATTGGGCGCGGTCGGGCTCTACTACGTCGTGCTCGGTCGCCTCGGCAACTCCCCGTTCGGCCGCGTGTTGAAGGCGATCCGTGAAGACGAGGACGCCGCCAACGCCCTCGGGAAGGACACGAAGGCGTTCAAGACGAAAGCGTTCGTGCTCGGCTGTGCGCTGATGGGGCTCGGTGGGATTCTCTGGTACATGACCAGCGGCGCGATCACGCCAAACACCTACCGCCCGCGACTGACCTTCTTCATCTGGATCGCGCTGATCATCGGTGGTGCCGGCTCCAACACCGGCAGCGTGATGGGCGGGGCGTTGTTCGCCGCGTTGTTGTTCCAGGGGCCGCGGTTCCTCCAGAGTGTCGTCAACAACCTCGTCGACGTGGAGGCGCCGTCGACGTTCGGCCAGGCGCTCGCCCCAATCGCCGGGGCGGGCGATCTCGCGCCGTTGGGGTTCTACGTGATCGACAGCGTCCGCCAGCTCCAGTTGATCGTGATGGGGCTGGTGTTGATCTTCCTGATGCACCGCCGCCCGGAGGGACTGCTCGGCCACCGGAAGGAGCCGGCCGCGAGCGTCGAGCTGGAGCGCCGGCCGGATCGGGAGACTCCCTACACCGACGGGGGTGAGACGGATGAGTGACGACCCGACCGCGGAGACGGCCGCCGGCGAGCCCACATCCACGAGCACGGTGGACTCCGCGGAGCACGACGAGAACGGACCGGACGCCAACAACGACACGACGGTGTCGGTCGAACGCGAGCCGGACCTCCGGGACGACGACGCGCCCGACCCCGAGGAAGTACCTCTCCGAGTGGACGGGCTCCGCAAGGAGTTCGGCGGGATCACCGCCGTCGCCGACGCCAGTTTCCAGGTGGAGGCCGGCACGCTCACGGGGTTGATCGGCCCGAACGGCGCCGGCAAGTCGACGACGTTCAACTGTATCACCGGTGTCCACGAGCCGACCGCCGGCACCGTCACCTTCCGCGGGGAGGACATCACCGGGCTCGCCTCACACACGGTCGCCAACCGCGGACTGGTGCGAACGTTCCAGATCGCCCGCGAGTTCGGCGAGATGACCGTCTTGGAGAACCTGATGCTCGCGCCCGGCGGCCAACGCGGCGAGTCGCTGTGGCGGAGTGTGCTCCCGTTCGTCCGGGACGATGTCGTTGGTCAGGAGTCGGAACTGCGAGAACGGTGTTGGGAGACGTTGGAGTTCTTCGAGATCGACCACCTCGCCCACGAGTTCGCGGGCAACCTCTCGGGGGGCCAACGGAAACTGCTCGAACTCGCCCGGGCGTTGCTGACGGAGCCGGACGTACTCCTGCTCGACGAGCCGTTCGCGGGGGTCAACCCCTCGTTGGAGGAACGACTGTTGGACCACGTCCACGAACTGCGCGCGGACGGCTACACGTTCCTCATCGTCGAACACGACATGGATCTGATCATGGACAACTGTGAACACGTCGTCGTGATGCACCAGGGGTCGGTGCTCACCGAAGGACCACCGGAGACCGTGCGGAAAGACGAGGACGTGATCGAGGCGTACCTCGGAGGTGACGTGTGAGCGAACACGACGCGGCGGCCGACGACGCGCCCGCCGGTTCGACCGAGCTGGCAAACGAGGAGCCGGGGTCGACGACCGGCGCCGCCACGGAGATCCAGACCTGGAACGACGCCCTGCTCCGCGTCCGCGGACTGGACGCCGGCTACGGCGACCTCCAGATTCTCACCGATGTGGCGATGGATGTGCGCGACGGGGAGTACGTCACCATCGTCGGCCCGAACGGCGCCGGCAAGTCGACGGTGATGAAGTCTGTCTTCGGGCTCACCAGCCACATGGCCGGGACGGTCACGTTCGCCGAGACGGAGATCACCGCGATGAACCCCGAGGAGATCATCTACGAGGGGTTGGGGTACGTCCCGCAGAATGACAACGTGTTCGGCGCGCTCACCGTCCGGGAGAACCTGGAGATGGGCGCGTACATCCTAGACGAGACGCCCCAGGACGCGCTCAGAGAGGTGTTCGACCGGTTCCCGATCTTAGAAGAACGCCAGGACCAGAAGGCCCAGACGATGAGTGGCGGCCAACAACAGATGCTGGCGATGGGCCGCGCGCTGATGCTCTCACCCGACATGCTCCTGTTGGACGAACCCTCTGCGGGGCTCGCGCCGGACCTCGTCGACGAGATGTTCGACAAGGTCGACGAGATCAACGACACGGGAACGGCGATCCTGATGGTCGAGCAGAACGCCAAGGAGGCGCTCCGGCGGTGTGATCGGGGGTACGTGCTCGTTAACGGTGAGAACCGCTACGAGGACACCGGCCGAGAGCTGTTGGCCGACGAGACCGTCCGGCAGGACTTTCTGGGGGGCTAAACAACGACGCTACGACCTTTTTCACTCAGCGGGAGACTGCCGGAGGCAGTCTCCCGGAGAAAAAATGTCGATCAAAAAGGGCGAGGCTCGCCCGAACGGGCGAGCCTCGACGCGAACGGGGAGGAACGACCCGTGAGCGGGCGCTCGCTCGTTCCCTCACTTCGTTCGGTCACTCGCTCGCGTCTGCTGTCGTAGTGCTATACGACCTTTTTCACTCCTCGGGG
>JAHENP010000262.1 GCA_018609965.1 Haloferacaceae archaeon | reverse complement strand
CGTGTTTCAATCCCGCAGTGGGTTTTCTCCCCGTCGCGACAGGATTCTGTCGACTTCCGGCCCCGACAATCCGCAGTTTCAATCCCGCAGTGGGTTTTCTCCCCGTCGCGACCAACCCTCGATGTCGGGCTGGATCGACTCAAGGCACTGTTTCAATCCCGCAGTGGGTTTTCTCCCCGTCGCGACCGTCGGATTTTCAGCGACCCCCATCCGTCGACAGAGTTTCAATCCCGCAGTGGGTTTTCTCCCCGTCGCGACGAACTGGCGCACGACACCGACCCGGTCGTGTTGTTTCAATCCCGCAGTGGGTTTTCTCCCCGTCGCGACTCGAGTTGCGTCTCCCAGACAGTATGGCGTACGTCGTGTTTCAATCCCGCAGTGGGTTTTCTCCCCGTCGCGACAGGGGGGTCATTTCGCCGCATACCACCTATAGTTTGCCCTCCATCGGCGAGAACGGCACCCGTCTACGTCACCCACCCCTGTACACAGACTTTATAAAGGGTCACGTAGATCGCCCCGGTTCCGTCGCAGTTCCCCCGCGAGAACAGCCCGAGACGGGATTTGGACCATCGTCGCTCACTTCGTTCGCTCCCTGATCCTCTGTGCGGCTGTTCGTCCTCACTCCGTTCAGACAGAGTAGCCTGGGACGGGATTTGAACCCGTGAAGTCTCGATTACAAGTCGAGTGCATGCACCGCCCATGCTCCCCAGGCGCACCCGGTGATACTCTCGCCTGGTATGAATGTGTGTCGCTTCTGACCGACCGCGCTCGACTACTCCAGTTGTTTCTCCATCTCGACACGGAACTCGTCGTACCCTGCTCGCTCGTAGAACCGTCGGGCGGCGGCGTTGTCCGCCAACACCTCCAAGGAGACGTACTCGATCCCGTCGCTCGCGAGGCGTTCCTCGGCGGCGTCCAACAGTCGCCCGCCGACGCCGCGGCCGCGGTACGACTCGCGCACGAAGATGTCGTGGATCAGCCCCCGACGGCTGTCGACATCGTAGTCGCCCTGTTCTTTCGAGAACGTCACGAACCCGACAATCTCGTCGTCGGCACGCGCGACCACCAGGCCGCCGGTGACCGCGTGTTGCGCGACGGCGTCGCGCGCGAGATCGCGGTTCGTCGCCGCCTGCAGGTGGGAGCCGTGGGCGCGCTGGTCGGCCGCGAGCGCAACCCACAGCTCCGCGACGCGGTCGGCGACCGAGACATCACCCGGTTCGACCGTCACCGGCGGCTGATCTTCCACGGAGGCAAACAGCGTCGCGAGCCGCTTTGTTCTTTCGGGCCGCGACGAGACGGGGCGGCGTGGCGCGGTCGGGGCCGCACCCGGTCCTCACAGCTCCGGTTCCGTCGCCGCGGCGTCCCTCAGCGTCCGGTTCTGGAGCGCCCCCCCGGTGTCGGCGTCGAACAGGTGGATCGCCGACTCCGGCACGCGGGCGACGGCCGGCTGACCCTCCTCGACGCGACGCATCCCGCCGACCGTCGCGACGAACGTGCGTTCCGAGTCCGCCGAGAACCCCAGATACAGGTTGTTCTCGTCGCCCATCGGCTCGACCACGTCGACGGTGGTATCGAAGTCGCGACCGCTCTCGGCGGCACCGACAATCTCGATGTCCTCCGGCCGGATACCCAGCGTGGCGCGGCTCGTCGCCTGCAACGACTCGCGGGTGTCCGCCGAGATGGGGTAGCTGAACTCCCCCGCGCTGGTGTCGCCGGCGGGCGCGTGGACGAGTTGGTCACCCTGCACCTCCACGTCGAAGAAGTTCATCGACGGCTCGCCGATGAACCCCGCGACGAACCGGTTGGCGGGCTGGTGGTACGCCTCCAACGGCGTCGCGACCTGTTGGAGTCGCCCGTCGTTGAGGATCGCGATCCGGTCACCCATCGTCATCGCCTCCGTCTGGTCGTGGGTGACGTACACCGTCGTCGTGTCGAGATCCTCCTGAAGCCGTTGGAGCTCCGTCCGCATCTCCGAGCGGAGCTTGGCGTCGAGATTCGACAACGGCTCGTCCATCAGGAACACCTCTGGCTCCCGGACGATCGCCCGCCCGAGCGCGACCCGTTGGCGTTGCCCGCCGGACAGCTCCGTCGGCGTCCGTTCCAACAGCTCCGCGATCCCCAACATCCCGGCGGTGTCGTCGACCAACGTCCGGATCTCGTCGTCCGGCATCTCCGTCGACTCCTCCAGCCCGAACGACATGTTCCCCCGGACGGTCATGTGGGGGTAAAGTGCGTACGACTGGAACACCATCGCGATGTCCCGGTCCTGTGGTTTCTTGTCGTCGATCACCCGGTCACCGAGCCGGATACGGCCATCCGACACCGTCTCCAGCCCGGCGATCATCCGGAGTGTGGTCGACTTCCCACAGCCCGAGGGGCCGACGAGGACGAGAAACTCCCCGTCCGCGATGTCGATCGATACCTCCTCGACGGCGACGACCTCGCCGCCGTCGTCGTCCGTGAACACCTTGGTCAGGTCGTCGAGTTCGAGTCGTGCCATGGTTACGTAGCCACCCCCTTCGCGAACTCCTCGCCGAACAACACGTACACCGCCAGCGTCGGGAGCGCGGCGACGAACGCACCCGCCATCCGCAGCCCGAAGATCGTCCCGCTCTGTGAGGCGCCGAGTCCGGCGAGGATCAGCGTGACCGGCGCGGCGGCCGACGACTCCGCCTGCACCAACACGAGCGCGAACAGGAGATCGTTCCAGATCTGTGTGAACTGGTAGATCAACACCACCGCGAACATCGGCGTCGACAACGGGAAGACGATCCGGCGGTACGCCCGCCGCACCGTCGCGCCGTCCAGTCGGGCCGACTCCAACATCTCCTCGCTCATCCCCTTGTAGTACGACCGGAAGAGGATCGCACAGATCGGAATCCCGTACGCGGTGTGGGTGATGATCAGTTCGACGATCCCGGCGTAGGCGTTGTCGATCCCGAGCAGTCCCCAGATCCCCAGCGTCGACAGCCCGAGCACGCTGAACAACCGGGTCAGCGGCACCAACACCGCCTGGTACGGGATGAAGATCCCGGCGACGAACAGGAGCAACACGCCGATCTGGCCGCGCCAGTCGGTCAGCGTCAGCCCGTAGGCCGCGAAGCTCCCGAACAACGCCGACAGGATCGTCGCCGGCACCGCGTACAACAGGCTGTTGACCATCCCCGGCAGCAACTCGGACACCGCCGTCGCGTAGTTGTCGAGCGTGAACCCCTCGACGGACGGGACGAGCGGCGAGGTCGTACCCACGGCGTCGGGCGTCTTCAGCGACGTGACCACCCCGGTCTCGATGGGCGCGAGGAAGAACACCAACAGCCCCCCTAAGGTGAGATACAGCCCCACGCGGGCAGGGTTGATGCTGAACCGTTCTTCGGCCGCCTCGTCGACGGTGCTCACTGGCCCACCTCCGTCGGCGCGACCACGCGTCTCGCCGTGGGCGCGTCTCCGTGTCCGTCGATGTCTGTGTGTCTCCCGATCATAGGTTGTCGTTCGTGTACTCGTAGTAGAGGTACGGCCCGATCACACTCAGCGCCATCAGGAACAACAGGATGGCGATAGCGGAGCCGTACGCCCAGTTCTGGTTCTGGAACGCCTCCCGCACCATCTTCGTCGCGAGGATGTCCGCGCCGTTGGGCGGCCGGTACCCCCCGACGAGCGCGAACAGGAAGTCGAACGCCTTCAGCGAGAACACCATCAACACGACCGACGCAGAGACAGTCGCGCTCTTCAACTGCGGGACGATCACCCGCCAGTACATCTTCACTACCGACGCGCCGTCGACGCGCGCCGCCTCAAAGTGTTCGGTGGGGATCGCCCGCAGCGCGGCCAGATACACCACCATCGTGTAGCCGGAGAACTGCCAGACGAGCGCGAACACCACCGACGCCAACACGATCT
>JAHENP010000261.1 GCA_018609965.1 Haloferacaceae archaeon | reverse complement strand
GACGACGGCACCGACCGCCGTCGGCGCGACACCCAGCGGCGGCCCACCGCCGACAATCTGTACCGTCGCGGTGTGCGACTGTGCACTCGCCGCCAACAGTGCCGGGAACAACGCGTCACCCGCGCCCAACAGGGTGGCGTGTGAGCCGTCCGACTCTGTCGCCTCCGGCGCGACGGTGATGTCGCTCGTGTCGGTCGCGCCCTCGGAGACGACGAACGCGTTCGGTAAGTCGAGTTGAAGACTGGTGTCGGCGAGTTCGACCATGTGGCCGGAGTAGTAAACGCTGTATGCGTCGTACACCGCCACGACGAGCAAGGCGAGTACCGCGTACCGCGGCGCGAGACTCGCGCCGAACACGCCGGCGGCGCCGGCGACCGCGACCGCTGCGACGGCGTTTCGGAGACCGAGCCGCCGCGAGCGGGTGATCGCCAACGCCGCCAGCGCCGCCGGAACGACCCCGCCGACCGGCCCGAGAAACGCCGTCCCGACGAACCAGACGGAGACGGACAACGAGAGGATCGTCAGCCCACGGAGGAAGTTCGGCGAGACGCCCCACCGAGCGACCGCCAACGCGAGCACCGTCCCCAGCGCCAACCCGAGCACGAGCGGCACCAACGCCGCCCCACCGCCATCGCCGTAGCTCACGCCGCGCCCGGCGAGCCGCGGAGTGACGACCAACGCCAGCAGTTGGACGGCGAGGAACAACGCGCCGGTGCCGACGACACCCCGGACCCGGGGGTCCGCCAACGGGGAGTTGGCGGTGCTCACAGGTACGGCCCCAGCCCGAGCGCGGTGACGAGTGACACACCCGAGACGACAGAGCCGAGCAGGTAGCCCGCGATCGTGCCGCCGTTGAGCAACGGCAACCCGGCGTGTGCCTCACCCGCGAACACCATCCGCAGGAGCACCGCCAGCCCGACGAACGTGCCGCCCATTCCGAGCAACGCCGGGAGGTTCAACCCCGGAACGAACGGCACACCCAGCGACGGCGCCGGCGAGAAGAACGCCGCCGACGCCACTAACACCGTCGGCATCACCGCGTCACCCAGGCCGACGAAGAACACCCCGCGGCTTCCGTCATCGGTGGCGTCTGCGATGCTCTCACCGGCGCCGTCGGTCGCCGTCGCCCGATCTTCTGTGTCGTCGTCCGCGAACGTCTCCTCGTCGTCGAAGACTGAGTAGTCGAGTGTGAGCGGGAACACCAACACCACCGGGATGTTCAGATCCATCACCCCGGAGGCGAGATCCAACATGTGTTCCGTCTGGTAGACGGAGATGGCGTCGTACACTGCCAACACCGTCAACAGGAGCAACGCGGGGAGGAGACCGAAGCTGATCCCGAACACGCCGGCCGCGGCGGCACCGATCACTGCCCCGGTCGCGTCGAGCACGTACCACTCCGGGTGGACCCACAACAACACCGGCACGAGCGCCGCGGCGGCAATCGCAGCCGGACCGGGCAACAGCTCCGTGAACACGTACCAGGACAACATCCCGCTGGTTCCGAGGATGACGAGTTTCACGACGATGTCACCGCCGTAGCGGAAGGCGGCGAGCATCAGCGCCGTCATCACGAGGATGGCGCCGACGTAGACGACCGTGTTCGTCGGGTCCGCCGGGTCCGGCGTCGCCTGCAACCCCGCCTCGGAGAAGTCCGGCACGAGCGCCAACGCACCCAACTGGACCACCAGAAACACCGCGACCGCCAACCCGACGCCCAGTGCCGGTCGTGGCGTCGGCTCCGTGTTGTGTGACACCGTTGATCGCAAGCAGGTTGCGCCGGGAGGGGTTTGGCCGTTGTGGTGTCGCCCGAGCTGCTGTTGTCACTGCCTACTGATTTCACTGTTACAGAAGTTCCAGTGAGAGCCAACCAGATGTGGCGACTATTTGACCGCTATTTTACAGCAAGGCTTAAATTATCACTGGCGTGCGGTATTTGCTGTGTAACTATAACTCACTTATATTGATTGGTTTGATCAAATCGCTCCTGTCGAGCCGATTTGATACCAAACCAGTTGAGCACTTTACGAGAGACTGGCGATGAATTCCCGATGTATTCATCATCTTGATCATCCTGGGAGTGCATCGTCTCACCTATACCTAGAATGTACTGAGTAATAACTCTGTCCCAGCTGAGATGGAGAGCCAGAGAAGAATGGCTAAAAACATTTCAATAATTTTCCTAAAATTCGGAATTTTCTTAAACAATTGTCTGACGAACACGGACACGAGAGCAATCACTCCCACTGCGACACCAATCTCTATAGTTGTTCCGTACAAACACAGAAGACCTCCAGGAGATCCACACTCTGGGAAGAAATTGGGTACCGCAATCTGCAATCCAGAGATCAATAGTGATAGAATCCCGAGAAATTTTGAGAATATAGTATAAGTCATATATTTATTATTCTCTTCGATTTCTTTAGAACATAGACCAGACCACCGCCTATACATCTTAATAAGTTCATCCTTGTGCGTCCTATGCCGGCGGGATGGGAGGCTCTTTTTATTAATTTCTCCTGGATATTCGGTGATAAGGTACACTGCTGAGCCGATCAGAACAGTGGCTATGAGAAGAAGTAGACCGATAGTTGCGGCAGCAACGGGAATCCAGCCGACTGATACGTCTCCTTCACGCGTTGCTATCCCTGCGGCAGCAATAATAAATCCAATAACAAGAACAGCGGTTCGAACAGATTGGATTGCTTTTTTATCAATAAGTTCTAATTGTTCTATTTTTTGATCATATTCTCTGCGTAGTTCTTCTAAAATAACATCTTTAGACCCCAGATCATTAGATTGGGAATTACTACCCATATGTTTGGGTTGTTTGACATAGTAATAAATCCTCTGATTTATCCTTGCTCAAAATGGTTTTATTCACCTAAGTATACCATCAACGTATGTTTTGTTGTTTGAATAGAAAGCTAAAACGGTGAACCACGGTCGCTCCGCTCGCTACTGCTTGCATCGCTCCTCAGTTCAATTCCCTCCTGCCGGTTCACTCAACCGTTCGCTGTCGCTCACGGTCTCGTTGTACGGGCCGGGAGGGAATTGAACCCCCGACCGACGGATTAAGAGTCCGTCGCTCTGCCTGGCTGAGCTACCGGCCCACGCAGTCAAACACAGTGCCGTCCCGCTAAAAGGCCTTCCGCTTCGCACCCGACAGGCGACTGTGTCGCGGAACCGACCCCCTCCGGTCACAGACGGCGGCGATCTGACAGCGACCGGACACACGCGGTCGCAACGGGAGGCTTCAAGTGTGACCGCGGTCCACACGAGACAGTATGAGCGCTGGCGTCACGATGTCGTCGATGTCCTCCTACGCGATACTGGGCTGTGGGAGCGTCGGCCACGCGGTCGCCGACGACCTCACAGAGGCCGGCGAGGACGTTGTGATCCTCGACAGGGACGAGGACCGGGTCGAGGCGCTGCGCGATCAGGACTTGAACGCGCGTCAACAGGACATCGCGGAGACGGACGTCGCCGAGGCGGTCGCCGACCAGGAGGTCGTGTTGATCCTCTCGGGGAACGTCGACGCGAACAAGGCGGCCGTCGAGGCGATCCGGAACGCGGGGGGCGAACAGTACATCGTCGTCCGGGCGAACGACCCGGTGAGCAAAGACCAGCTCGTCGAGTTGGGTGCGGACGTGGTGATCAACCCCAACGAGGTGATCGCGAACTCCGCACTCCGTTCGTTGGAGGCGGGCGAACTCGCCTACAAGACCCAACAGCTCGTCGAGATCTTCCGCGAGGCGGAGGGGGCGCTTGCGGTCGTCCTCCACGACAACCCCGATCCGGACTCGATCGCGGCAGCGGTCGCGCTCCGTGCAGTCGCCGCCGACCACGGACTGGACGCGGAGATTCTCTACGACGGGGAGATTGGCCACCAGGAGAACAGCGCGTTCGTCAACACGCTCGGGATCGAGCTCACCACCCGTGGTGACGAGCCACTGTCGACGTACGGCGTGGTCGCGTTGGTCAACTACGCCGACTCCGGCACCGACGAGACGTTCGACGACGCAGTCGACGTGTACGTCGACCACGAGGACCCCGACGGGGAGATCGACGCTCGGTTTGCCGACGTGCGACGCAACGTCTCGGCCACGTCGACGATCCTGACAAAGTATCTTCAGGAACTGGATCTGTCGCCGACGGAGACGGTCTCGACCGCGTTGTTGTACGGCATTCGCGCAGAGACGGTCGACTTCAAACGGGGGACCACCCCCGCCGACCTGACCGCCGCCGCGTACCTCCACCCGTTTGCCGACCACGACACGCTCGAAGAGGTGGAGTCGCCGTCGATGTCGCCGGAGACGCTGGACGTGCTCGCAGAGGCGATCCAGAGCCGGGAGGTCCAGGGGAGCCACCTCATCTCGAACGCCGGCTTCGTCACCGACCGCGAGGCGTTGGGCCAGGCCGCACAACAACTGCTCAACCTGGAGGGGATCTCCACGACCGCCGTCTTCGGGATCGCTGACGACCAGATCCTGCTCGCGGCGCGGTCGAACGACATTCGACTCAACATCGGGACCGTTCTCGGCGACGCTTTCGACGAGGTCGGCGAGGCCGCCGGCCACGCCAAGCAGGCCAGCGCCGAGATCCCGTTGGGACTGTTCACCGGGATCGACATCTCAGAGGACAATCGCGACACACTCCTCCAACTCTCCGAACAGGCGGTGCGCCGGAAGCTCTTCGACGCGATGGGTGTCGAGGAGGGATCGAGCGGCTCCTGACACACGCGTGAACGACTGTCGGGGTTCCACACTCCCTCCACCAGACGAGTCGGAGTCCCGGACCATCCTCAGTGGGCGAATATCGAACGTGATAGTAGGGCGGAAAGAGTCAAGTGTGAGTGACATTTACAAACAAATGCCGGGGTGACTCGGCGGACGAACCAGGGGGGACGACGACTGTCCGACCGACCCGAGGGGCCACCCAAGGCACACGGGGTGGCCCCCGGGGCACACGCGAGCGCGTGTTCTGCGAGCGTCGATCTGACACGTTCGAACAGACGATATATTCGAACAGACAGTACGTTCGGATAGACGACACGTCCGAACAGACGAGACGAACACAGACAGTCGGCACCGCGTCAGGTGGGTTGTGAGACGCTCTCCTCTTCTTCGTCTGTCTGAAGTCGCTCGACGAGGTCGTTGATCAGGATCACGTCGCCAACGGCACGCACCCACCGGTACGGCACCATCACGCCCTCGCTGATCCCGACGCGGCTGTCGAACAGTTCGTCGTTGAGCTGGCCAAGCGCGATTCCGGTGACCGCCTCCTCGCCGAGGTCGAGTCGAACGTCTTCGACCTCGCCGACGAACACACCGTTGTTCGAGTACACTTCTCGACCGACGAGCGACGTGATCTCTTGAGGCGCCCCGTCCGCTGTCATGTGTCGAGGGACGACGCGACCCCTCTTAAATTCCATCCTGCAGGACAGCAGTCGTCGCAGGGTGACCGAGGAAACCGGCCGACCCAGACGTTTTTCACCCGCCCGGCGTCAGAGTCGCTCGTGACAACCAACCCCAACGCGTCGAGCGGTGATCTCGACCGAGCGGGTGCCGAGCGTGCGGCCGGCGAGGACACCCCCGGCGAGATCGCACGGCCGGAGTTGCTCGCGGACCTCCGCGACCGGGTTGACGGCGCGGTGCAGTTCGACACGTACACCCGGTCGTTGTACGCGACGGACGCCTCCGCCTACCGGGAGACGCCAATCGGGGTCGTTCTCCCCGAGTCGACCGCCGACGTGGCCAGGGTGATGTCGTACTGTGCCGACCGGGAGATTCCGGTGTTGCCACGCGGGGGTGGCACGTCGTTGGCGGGCCAGACCGTCAACGAGGCGGTCGTGTTGGACTTCACCCGCCACCTCGACGGTGTCGTCTCTGTCGACCCTGACACGCGCACGGCGACCGTCGAGGCGGGCTGTCTCCTCGGCTCACTGAACGAACGGCTGGCACCACACGGGCTGAAGTTCGCGCCCGACCCAGCCTGGGGCGACAAGTCCGCAATCGGCGGCGCGGTCGGCAACAACTCCACCGGCGCCCACTCCCTGAACTACGGGAAGACGGACCACTACGTCGAGTCCGCCCAAGTCGTGTTCGCGGACGGGAGCGTCGAACGGCTGGGTGAGGTTCCTGTTGCCGATCTCCGTGAACGGGCCGACCCGGCGGGGGCGACGCTGGAGCGGGTCGCCGACGCGGTCGTCTCGATCCTCGATTCGGACGCCGACGCGATCCGGCGGCGGTTCCCGGAACTGAAACGGAGCGTCTCCGGCTACAACCTCGACCGGCTCGTCGCGGAGGCCGACGGGGAGTACGGCGAGCCGGGGACGGTCAACCTCGCGCGGCTGTTGGCCGGCAGCGAGGGGACACTCGCGATTGTGACCAGGGTGACCGTCTCGTTGGAGCCAATTCCGGAGACGAAGGCGGTCGGGCTCCTCACCTACGACTCGTTGGCGGACGCGATGGCAGATGTCGAGCCGATCCTCGATCACGACCCCGCGGCGGTGGAGGTGATGGACGACGTGTTGCTGGGGTTGGCCCGTGACACCCCGGAGTTCGCGGACGTGGTCGGGCTGTTGCCTGACGGGACGAGCGCGGTGTTGCTCGTGGAGTTTTACGCCGACAGCGACGAGGCGGGCCGCCGGAAGGTGGCTGGCCTGCTCGCGGACCGCGCGCCGACCGTCGACAGTGAGGCGGCACCGCCGGACGACACGCCGGGTGTGGGTAATGGTAGACCAACCGGCGGTGGTCGCCCAGCGCAGTACGCACGCGACGCGCTGGAAGCCCACGACGCCGACCGGCGGGCGACGTTCTGGAAGATGCGCAAGTCCGGGTTGCCGATCCTGTTGGGGCGCACCTCCGACGAGAAACACATCTCCTTCATCGAGGACTGTGCGGTGCCGCCGGAACACCTGCCGGCGTACGTCGAGGGGTTCGAGGAGATTCTCGAGGAGACGGGGACGTTCGCCTCCTTCTACGCCCACGCCGGCCCGGGGGTGTTGCACGTCCGCCCGCTGATCGACACGAAGACCGTCGAGGGTGTCGAGCAGTTGGAAGAAATTGCCGACCGCGTGACGGATCTGGTGGTGTCGTTCGGGGGGTCGGTGTCCGGGGAACACGGCGACGGGCGCGCCCGGACGGTCTGGAACCGGAAGCTGTACGGCGATCTGTTCGATCGGTTCCGCGAGCTGAAAACCGCGTTTGACCCGGACTGGCTACTCAACCCCGGGACAGTGTGTGGCGACCACGACCCCACCGAGAACCTCCGATTTGACCCCGACTACGAGTTCGACGCCGGGTTCGAACCGGAGTTGGCGTGGGAGACGGAGAACGGGTTCCAGGGGATGGCGGAACTCTGTCACGGCTGTGGCGGCTGTCGCGGCGAGCAGTCCACCACCGGCGGCGTGATGTGTCCGACCTACCGCGCGGTCGACGACGAGATCCAG
>JAHENP010000260.1 GCA_018609965.1 Haloferacaceae archaeon | reverse complement strand
TCGCTGCTGTGGCACCGACCACTGCCGTCACGGCCCACAGTCCGAACAGGAAATCGAACGAGACCGACGCCCGACGCAACGGCGCGTACAACGGTGTGACGGCGACACCACCCGCGTACAGCCCCAGCAGTGTCCACACGAGCGTCGGGTGGGGCTCTCGTGAACCGAGCCGAGTCACGAAGCCGTTTGTGTCACAGTCGAAATAAAACCCGTGGAGACGACTCTGTCCTCGCTTTTCTGGTCGCCGACAGGTGTCCGTGTCGTCATCTGGGGCGACACCGACGGGCGAACGCCTGTAGCGAGTTCAGCCGTTTGTCCCGATGACCAGACGCTTCGCTGTCGGCTGTCCCTGACCAGTCTCTGTCTCCACAGTCACAGCGTCGCTCTCAAAGACGTATCTGACGACGATCCGCGCGACGCGCTCGGCGTCCGGTATTCGGACGAGCAACAGTCGCGTCGGCTGGTTGTTCGGCCCGCCACGAGACAGTTCTTCGACACGGAGTCGTACTGTCTCGGCTCCGTCCCGTGTTGCCCCGGCAAGGCGGAGTCGGTTCGCCCCACCGCGGAGTAGCGTCTGGAGTGCAACCAGACACTCCGTCTCGAACGTCGTCTTCTCTGCAATCGGCAACCCCTCGTAGGCGGTCTCGGCAGCCGCCTCAATCTCTTGACGCACCGCTCGCCACCCCGCACGGTCGGTGACGAGTCGCACCACTGGGAACTCGTCGGCGATCACGCTCCCGCTCCCGATGCTGTGGTCGCGGTCGTCGCCGCGGCCGAACAGGCGAGTGACGGCGAGATCTGTCGTGTTGAGTGGGGGTGTCGCTGTCGCTGTGTCTGTTCTCGTTACTGTGTCCGCTGTCGTCGTAGTCGCGGTCGCTGTGGTTTCTGCCGGCGGTCTCGTCTGCTGTGTCGTGGACGTGGCCTCGTCACTGCGCCCCGTATCGGCACGGGTGCCACATCCACTTGCCACCCCAACTGCAGCAGCGAGCACTCTGAGCCACACGCGGCGTGTGGTACGTTCTCTGGTCGTCATTGGCCCGCCCCGTCAGAAGTGCGTGTCTGCCACAAGAGAGCCTGTTGTCCGATCACTACTCTCTCCGACTGTAGCCGTCTCCGTTTCCGACCCCGTCGGCTCGATCACAGTTGCGACGTGTCCTCCTTCACCAGTGTACTCGGCGACTGCCCGTCTGACACGCTGTGCGTTCGGGACACGAACGAGCAGAACCCGACCGACGTTGACCTGCGCTCCGAAGTTTCCCGTTCCCGTTACGCGCAGTCTGACCGTTCCGCCGTCCTCACGAGTGATGCCGACGAGGCGTGCGTTTTCACTATCTGACATCTCGACCCATACGACCACGACGACCTCTGGGCCGAACGTCGTCTCCGAGACGAACGGGAGCCCCTCGTACGACACACCGGTCTCCGCTTCGATCTCTCGATACACCGTCTCCCAGTCTGCACGGTCAGTGACGAGTTGAACCTGGATCCGTCCGCCGTCGACGCTCGGTCCTCTAGTGCCGGAGTAATCGTCGTTGGGACCGAACAGTTGTCTCACGGCGAAGTCAGTCTGGTTGAGGGGCGGTGTCGCTGTCGGTGTCTCCCTGTCGGGCGACAGTGTTGGCTCTGCCGTAGTTTTAATATCCTGTGTGGTGGTTGCTCTCTGCTCTGTGGTTGATATGAGCGTACTGGCAGTGGTCTCTGTGGTAGGTGGTTCGGTGTCTGAACGAGTGCCACAGCCACCCACAGATCCGAGTAGCCCGACAACAACGCCGAGCAACGTACGGCGCGTAGTCGGATTCGCTTCAACCATTGTCGGTGACAGTTGATGGGTTCAAAAGTAACTATCCACCGACAGCAGATCCCCCTCTATTGAAGGGTCTTTGCTGTCGTCAGTAGTGACCACAGTGGTGGAGTCCATGTTACCAAACCGGTCTAGTGCATCGGAATACGAACCGACACCTCCGTTAGCGAAGTCGATCCAAGCACTCGCAGCCACCTGTGGGCAGGCAAATGATGTTCCGTCTAACGGATCTGAATAGTCGCTTGTGTTGATCACTGACACACCGTACACTTCTGGTGTGAAACCTCGTCTCCTGCCTGACTCTTCGTAACACCAACTGCAGAACGCTGGATAGTTTCGCCCTTTGAACACTATCTCACCAAACTCAGTGTCTGGAACAGTAATAGCATTCCCACTCCCATCCTTCCTGTTGACACCCCCGACTCCAACAGTGTGCCACGAGCAGGCTGGATACTCTGCTTGCGAGGTGCGATCACTGTTGTCGACGGCAGCGACTGGTACACCGCCCCCTACTGTGTAAGAGTTCAGCTCTGAGCAGTAATGGGATGGACAGCTATTGTACGACTTTGCTCCAAATGACATATTTAGCACATCGATGCCATTTTTTGTTGCGTACTCGATAGCTTCTCGGACAGTTTCGTCTCCATCAACATACTCCTCGGCGTCAGATGTTATCTTCAACGAGACAAACTGGTCGGAGTGTGTACTACCATCTTTCAGCATGTACGCCGCTGTGTCGGCGACCTCTGCTGTGTGGCCATTCCACTCAGTATCGTTGAATGGATTAGATTCATCAGTGAACTCTTTCGAAAGAATCCTGTCGAAGCCAATATCTTTGGCGTGGTTGGAAGAATACGCCTGATACGAAGTATCATAACCTGCTCCAATCACCCCGATACTAATGGTGTAGGCGGTGTAGTTCCCGTGGGCGCTGTTGAACGAGGTCCAGGAATCTGTTGGTATCTCTGAAGCATCGACCGGGGCTGGATCGTTGTTGCTGGATGGGCTATTCGGCTCAATCGGGCCGGACATAGCGGCAACTTCGATCACAGGTGGTTGCCCAGCGAGCCGCCGGAGGTCGTCGCGTGGGACGTTCCGGAGACACACCTTCGTCGAGACGAGATCGGCCACGTACGTCACGTCGCCGAACGCAGACAGTGACCGGACCTCTGCCGGTGTTGGACTGAACCCGTACAGTCGCTGGCCGCGGCGGTCGTCTCTGTACATCGACGTGCGTTCTCCCATCGTCGTCACGACGACGTTGAACGTCTCCTGACTCGGATTTTCGCTGAGTCGGTCTTGGAGCGTGTGGCTGAACAACTGTGATGCGTCACCCGTTGACTCGTATTGTCCGAGAGACTGTTTTGTAGCGTCCAGCTCTGCCGCGTGTTTGAACTACACTGCATCTGCTGTCGCTGCCCCAGCGTCTGGATACGGCTTCGGTCGATCGGCCTTTTGATCGGCGGTTGTCGCCTGTACGGTTGAGGGAGCGAGTGAGAACCCACCGAGTGCTGCTGTCGTCTTGATAAGTTGTCTGCGGAACTGGCCGTTAGACCCGTGCTCGGAACCATTCTCGTCCGACATAGCCGCTGGATCGGGTGGCTAACTATTCAACTTTTCTATTACTTTTTGACAAATTATTAGACATTGAAAAGCATATTAACAGCTAGATGCCGCCCCCACGATGTGTTCGCTGGGTGGGGAGTATGTACTCACCCACTGTGGTTCACACGTTCCCGGCTCGCCAGCCACCGACTACATCCACTGCACACGCCGAGACCCGTGGTACAGCCGTTCACACGCCCGCGGCGGCGGCACCGACGCGTTCTCGAAACCTTGAAACCCACACCGGAGGGAACCTCCACGTAATGGTCGCAGAGACAATCGCGTTCGCGCTGTTCGCCCTCGTCACGGTGGGCTCGGCGCTGGGCGTCGTCTTAATGGAGGACGTGTGGCACTCCGCACTCCTCTTAGGGGTGGCGTTGCTCAGCGTCGCGGTGCACTACGTGATGCTGCAGGCGGAGTTTCTGGCCGCTATGCAGATCCTCGTCTACGTCGGCGGGGTGTTGATCCTCATCACGTTCGCCGTCATGCTGGTCCGCCGCGGCGGGGTCGAGGCCGACGCACCGACCGACTCACAGACGGACGTGGACACGGAGGTGGACGCGTGACCGATCCAACGTGGCCCCGGCTGAAGCTGGGCTCGCACCTCCTGCCGGGGCTGGCCGCGGTGGCGTTGTTCGCGGTGCTCGCAGTCGTCGTGTTGGGCGGCGACTTCGGTGCCGCCGAGGGGTTCCCGGCGGACGCGGGGATCACCGCGGGCATCGGCTACGCCATGTTCAATCTCTCCTTTGGTGACGTTCCCTCCGAGGGGTTCCTGGTCGCGTTCCTCACCATCGCGATCGTGCTCGACGCCGCCTTGGACGGCGCGGTGATGCTCGCCAAACGCGAGGGTGACGGTGACGACGCGCTCACCGCGCTCACCGACGGCGGGCGTGTCCGTGACGCGCTCGGCGGCGACGAGACAGCCGGTGAGACGAACAACGACGACACGGTCGACGGGGGTGACCGCTGATGGCGGTCCCGGTCCAGTGGTACCTCCTGTTGTCGGCCGCGATGTTCTGTATCGGCGTGTTCGGCGTGCTCACCCGACGGAACGCGTTGTTGTTCCTGATGTCGGTGGAGCTGATGCTCAACGCCGCGAACATCAACCTGGTCGCGTTCGCACGGCTGTGGGGGAACCTGACGGGGCAGGTGTTCAGCCTGTTCACGATGGCGTTGGCGGCCGCGGAGGTCGCCGTCGGCATCGGGATCATCCTCGTGCTCTACCGCAACTTCTCCGACGTGGACGTGACACGCGCCACGACGATGAGGTGGTGAGATGTCGGCCGCATTCACCTACGCGCCGTTGATCGTCGCCTTGCCGTTCCTCTCGTTCCTGATCGCGCTGGCCGCGGGGCTGGCCGACCGGGACGTGCTCCCGAAGGGTGGCGCCATCCCCGGGATTCTGGCGACGCTGGGGTCGCTGGCGCTGTCGGCGTGGGTCGCACTCACCGTCGCGGGCGGTGCGGTGTTCGACGAGACGATCTACGAGTGGGCCGTCGCCGCCGGCGTCGAGAGCCAACTGGAGCTCTCCTTCGGGCTCCTGTTGGACCCGTTGTCGGCGATGATGCTCGTGATCGTCTGTCTGGTGGCGACGCTGGTCCACGTGTTCTCGCTGGGCTACATGAACGACGAAGGCGAGACCGGGCTGCCGCGGTACTACGCCGGGCTGGGGCTGTTCACGGCGTCGATGCTCGGGTTCGTCGTCTCGGACAACCTGCTCCAGTCGTTCGTCTTCTTCGAACTGGTCGGGCTCTGTTCGTACCTGTTGATCGGGTTCCACTTCCGTGAGCCCGGGCCGCCGAGCGCGGCGAAGAAGGCGTTTCTGGTCACCCGGTTCGGTGATTACTTCTTCCTCGTCGGGCTGGTGGGGATCGTCGCCACCTTCGGCACCGCACAGTTCGGCGGGGCGGAGTCGTTCCCACACGTCGCCGAGTTGGTGTTGGCCGGCGAGGCGAGTGTCCGGACGTTTGGGTTCGCTCCCGAGACGTGGTTCACGATTCTCGGGTTGTTGGTGTTGGGCGGTGTGATCGGGAAGTCCGCCCAGTTCCCGCTCCACACCTGGCTCCCGGACGCGATGGAGGGTCCCACCCCCGTCTCGGCGTTGATCCACGCGGCGACAATGGTCGCCGCCGGGGTGTTTCTCGTCGCGCGGATGTACGGCTTCTACGCCGTCTCCCCGACCGCGCTCGCAATCGTTGCCTTGGTCGGTGGGTTCACCGCTCTGTTTGCGGCGACGATGGGGCTCGTCAAGCGGGAACTCAAACAGGTGTTGGCGTACTCCACGATCTCCCAGTACGGCTACATGATGCTCGCGCTCGGGACCGGGGGGTACGTCGCCGCGACGTTCCATCTGCTCACACACGCCTTTTTCAAGGCACTCCTGTTTTTGGGTGCGGGGTCGGTGATCATCGCGATGCACCACAACGAGAACATGTGGGACATGGGCGGGCTCCGCAAACGGATGCCCGTCACCTACGCCACGTTCCTCGTCGGCTCGTTGGCGTTGGCGGGGATCGTCCCCTTCGCCGGCTTCTGGTCGAAAGACGAGGTGTTGTACGAGGCGTTGATCCACGGGCTCGGCACCGAGGGGTCGCTGGGAACGGTGTTCCTGGCGGCGTACGCGATGGGGCTGCTCGCGGTGTTGTTCACCGGGTTCTACACGTTCCGGATGGTCGCGCTCACCTTCCACGGTGAGCCCCGCACGGATCTCGCGGCCGACCCGGAGTCGGTCGGCTGGAACGTGAAGGGGCCGCTGAGCGTGTTGGGCCTGCTCGCGGCGACGACCGGGTTCCTCAACCTCGCGCCGGTGAAGAAGCTCACCGGGGCGAAGGTGGACTTCCTCCACCAGTGGCTTGAGGGGCCGGAGGGCGCGGCGCTGATGGCGACGCTGTCAGCGAAACACTACAAGCACCTCCTCCACGACGTGAACCCGGCACAGGTCACCGCGTCGGAGTTGGGGCCGTTGCTTCCGGCGGCACTGTCGCTCGGGCTGGCGATCACGGGCGCGTTGGTCGCGTTCCGGCTGTACGCGACACCGGAGCCGACGGAACACACCGCCAAGCTCGGCGGGCTCCAGGACGTACTGTACAACAACTACTACCAGGACGAGTACCAGGTCTGGCTGGCGACGAACGTCGTCCAGCCGTTGGCTGGAGTGGCGGACACGGTCGATCAAAGTCTGGTCGACGGCGTGGTGAACGGCGTCTCCAGCGTGAGCCTCTCGTCGGGGTCGCGCATCCGCCGCATCCAGACGGGTGTGGTGAGTAACTACGCCGCGCTCGTCACGCTCGGGTTGACGGCGTTGCTCGTCGCGTTCGGGCTGTACGAGGGGTGGTTACTGTGATAATCGAGGCACTCATCGGCGTGACGTTTCTGGCCGCACTGGTCGTACTGATCACCCCCGACGAGTACGCGGGCAAACTCGCCTTTGGCGCGAGTCTGCTCCCGCTGGCGGGGAGTCTGTACATGTGGTCGGCGTTCGACGCGACCGGCAACGCGTTGCTGGGTGGGTCTGCCGCCCGCGCGTTCGAGACGCAGATCCGGTGGCTGGAGGTCGGCGGAATCGAGCTCCAGTGGTTCGTCGGCGTCGACGGCGTGAGCCTCCCACTGGTCGTGTTGTCGACGTTCCTGACGAGTCTGGCGATCCTGTCGGCCTGGCGGCCGATCACCGACCGCCAGGCGCAGTTCTACGGGCTGGTGTTGTTCATGGAGGCGAACCTGCTGGGCGTGTTCACCGCGCTCGACTTCTTCGCGTGGTTCGTCTTCTGGGAGGCCGTGCTCGTCCCGATGTACTTCCTGATCGGGATCTGGGGCGGCCCCCGGCGGAAGTACGCCGCGATCAAGTTCTTCGTCTACACGAACGTCGCCTCGCTGGTGATGTTCATCTTCTTCATCCAGCTCGTCTACAACCTCGACGTGGCGACGTTCGGGCTGCCCGCGATCACGCAGGCGATCCACGCCGGCGAGGTGTCCGGCTTCCTCGGGTTGGCGCCGTCGACGGTGAAGACGCTGGCGTTTGCGGCCCTGTTCTTGGGGTTCGCGGTGAAGGTGCCGGTGGTGCCGTTCCACACCTGGCTCCCGGACGCGCACGTCGAGGCCCCCACGCCCGTCTCCGTCCTGTTGGCGGGTGTGTTGCTGAAGATGGGCACCTACGCCATGCTCCGGTACAACTTCACGATGCTGCCGGACGTGGCAAAACAGTACGCCGCGGTGATCGCGGTCTTCGCCGTGGTGTCGGTGATCTACGGCGCGATGTTGGCGCTCGCTCAGCGTGACCTCAAACGGATCGTCGCCTACTCGTCGGTCTCCTCGATGGGGTACGTCATCCTCGGGCTGGTGGCGTACACCACCTTGGGTGTCGGCGGCGCGACGTTCCAGATGGTCGCCCACGGCCTGATCTCCGGACTGATGTTCATGGCGGTCGGTGTGATCTACAACGAGACCCACACCCGGATGGTCGGCTCGATGTCCGGGCTCGCAGACCGGATGCCGGTGACGGTCGGGATCTTGATCGCGGGCGCGTTCGGCTACATGGGGCTCCCGTTGATGGCCGGCTTCGCCGCGGAGTTCTTTATTTTCCAGGGGGCGTTCGCGTCGACGGTGCTCGCGCGGGCGCCACTGTTCGCGGCGGCGGCGATGTTCGGGATCGTCATCGTCGCGGGGTATCTTCTGTTGGCGATGCAGAAGACCCTCTTTGGCCCGTACGAACTGGAGACTGACTACGAGGTGACCGCCGCCGGCCCGACGGAGACGGTGCCGTTGGCAATCTTACTCGTCTCGATCGTCCTGTTGGGTGTCGCACCGGAGCTGTTCTTCGACATGATCACAGACGCAGTCGATCCGATCCTCCAGGTCGGGGGTGACGTGTAATGACCGACCATCTTCCTGCGTGGGTCGGCCTCGCGCCGGTGCTCGCGCTGGCGGCGACCGGACTGGCGTTGTTCGTCGTCGACATGCTCGATCCGGACGACGACAGCCCGACGTTGTTGGTCGGGGTGTCCGTCGTCGGGACGCTGACCGCGCTCGGGCTCGCCGGCTGGCTGTTGTCGGCGGGTGCCGGCTTCGCGGACGGGAGCCGGACGTTGTTCGGACAGGCGCTCGTGGTCGACGGGATGGCCCTGTTTTTCCAGGCGTTGTTCGCGGCCGTCACGGGGTTGGTGCTCGTGGCGAGCTTCGACTACCTCCAGGGCCGTGACTACCAGGCGGAGTACTACGCGTTGATCATGCTCGCGGCGACCGGGATGGCGCTGATGGCGACGGCCAACTCCCTGGCGACGGCGTTCATCTCCTTGGAGCTTGCGTCGCTGTCCTCGTACGCGCTCGTCGGCTTCCTGAAGACCAACGAGGGGAGCGTCGAGGGCGGGCTGAAGTACTTCCTGATCGGCGCGCTCTCCTCGGCGGTGTTCGCGTTCGGGATCTCACTACTGTACGGCGCGACCGGCTCGTTGATCCTCTCGGACGTGGCCGCCGGACTCCGTGAGCCGGCGGCGTTGGTCGGCGGTGCCGAGGGGATCTCCGGGATCGCCGCGGTCGGCGTGTTGATGGTCGCGGGCGGGTTCGCGTTCAAGACCGCCAGCGTCCCGTTCCAGTTCTGGGCGCCGGCGGCCTACGAGGGCGCCCCCGCTCCGGTGACGGCGTTCCTCTCGTCGGCGTCGAAGGCCGCCGGCTTCGCGCTGATGTTCCGGGTGTTCACCGTCGCGTTCCCGCTCGACGGCGTGGGGATCGACTGGATGTTGTTGTTCCAGGTGTTGGCCGTGGTGACGATGACGCTGGGTAACTTCGCGGCCGCGACCCAGGAGACGGTCAAACGGATGTTGGCGTACTCCTCAGTCGGACACGCCGGCTACGCGCTGATCGGGCTGGCCGCTTGGACCGGCGGGAGCGTCGCGACCGCCGAGAGCGGGAGCGTGCTCGGCGCGTCGATGGCCCACCTGTTGGTCTACGGGTTCATGAACACCGGTGCGTTCCTGTTCGTCGCGCTCGCCGAGAACTGGGGGGTCGGCCGCCGGTTCGAGGACTACGCTGGGTTGGGTCGGCAGGTCCCCATCGCGGCCGTCGCGATGTCCGTGTTCATGTTCTCACTCGCGGGGCTGCCGCCGTTCGGCGGCTTCTTCTCGAAACTGTTCCTGTTTGGCGGCGCAATCGACGCGGGCTACTGGTGGCTGGCGGCCGCCGGCGCAGTCAACTCCACGCTGTCGTTGTTCTACTACAGCCGTGTGGTGAAGGCGCTGTGGCTCGACGACCCGGACCAACCAATCGAACTGACGGGGACGCCGACGGGGCTGTACGCCGCTGTCGTCGTCGCCGCCGTCGGGACGCTCCTGTTGCTCCCGGCGTTCGGTCCGGTCATCGGAACCGCCGAGGCCGCCGCGGCCGGCCTTCTGCCATAGGAACCGACCTTTTTCACTCTTTGGGGTGGCCTCCCTCCGGTCGGCCACCCCAAGGAAAAAATGTCGATCAAAAACTGCGAGGCTCGCCCGAATGGGCGAGCCTCGACGCGAACGGGGAGGAACGACCCGTGAGCGGGCGCTCGCTCGGGCCTTCGGCCCTC
>JAHENP010000259.1 GCA_018609965.1 Haloferacaceae archaeon | reverse complement strand
GTGGATGCGGCGGGTGAACCGGTCCTGACTCCAGCCGCCGGAGCCGGTCGACCGCCCGCGAGCGACCTTCACCTCCGTCGTGTCCGCGAACGCCGACACCTCGTAGCCGACGTTGGCGGCCGCCAGCCGCGCGGCCGCCTCCGCCTCCTTCATCGGTTTCTTGCCGTACGGCACGCTGTGGCGCGCGGCGACCCGCGAGAGCGGCTCCGGCCGCTCGGCGCCCGTCACCTGGACCAGCGAGGTCTCACCCGGCAACGACCGCAGGAACCGGACGAGGGCGTCTTTGTCCGCCGCCAGCTCGTACATGTTGTCCGTCGCGACCAACGCCGGCTCTCTGTCGTCGATCCGACGGCGGAGTTTCCGGTGGCTCACCACGTCCCGTGCCAACTCCTCGCCGTCGAACTCGACGAGTGCGTACGAGGGGCTGTCCCCCCGAACGTCGCCGCTCTGTACGTCGACACCGAACACGACCGAGTCGAGCGCACTCGTCCGGGCGTTCACGACGACTCGTACGTGGGTGAGTGACAAAAACTCCGCGGCGACGAGGCGGTCACGCCGTTGGTTCCGACGGCACCACACTCCGGCAGGAACGGCTCTGCGTGACGCTCCGGAATCGTCGGTGTGACGGGCGGTTCGTGGCCCCGGCCTGAGACTGCTGCCCGGCCGTCGGCCGTCTCGTCTCCCCCGCCATGCCGGAGGGTTCGACGGAGTCTACCGTCGGATCTGAATCCGTCTGTCGACGTTCTCGATAAAATCGAGTGTCTCTGGCTGCTGGACGATCATCCAGGCGTGGACGATGAGACACAGTCCGATGACTGAGTGTGCGACGAGGGACAACAACGCCTCGGCGTCGGTGAACGTCCCGACACTCGTCTGCCAGGTCGGTGTTGCGACGGCAGTGCCAGCGAGCAGACACATTCCGCCGGCGTACCACCCGCGCCAGGAGAGTTCCACCGGCCCGACGGCGACGGACTCGACGGAGCCGGCTGTCAGTATCGCGCCCGCCGCCGACAGCGTCCCGGCGACCAGTGGGTCCGCGAGCCGCACGAACTCGAACGCGACCACGAACCCGACGGTGACGGCCGCCTGCAACAGTCCGCCGTACCGGAGTGTCGACTGGTTCACAGTCGGTGCAGATGCGGCGGGGTGGTAACGTTACTGTTGTGTTTCGGGGTCCGACACCCAGTGTCGCCCGACCCCAACGACTTTGTTCCGCACCGACACAGTCGGCTGTATGGACGACACCTCCCTCGCCGCCAAGCAGGTCGCCGCACTACTCCTGACGCGCCCGGCTGCCACCGCGGGCATCAGGATGGTCACGGGTGGCGCCCCTGTCGCCGGCGCCTGGTCCGGGTTGGCGTTGGCGGCCTCACTCGCTGTGGTCGGGTCGTGGGTGGGGTTGTTCGGCGACCCCGACCGGACCGGGGAGTGGCTGAGTCTGTAACCTGTGAGAACGGACAGACAGTAGCACAACGACCTGACGAGTGGTTGACCTGACCGTGACCGACATACAGCCCAGTTCGAGTGGCGAATCGGCCGGCAGACGAGTCAGACAGTTCGCGGTTGTCTCGTTGTTCGCGGGGCTGTTTTCATTGCGAGCAACACTGACCAAGCCCCTCGGACGAGGATTCTACGCGGCCTGTCAGGGGTGGACGTACGAGAAGGTCACTTGGCGACGTGACTTCACACTCGCGCTCTACGAGCGAGGATGTTATACACCCGCCGAGAACGCTCATGTAGTTTTTATTATTGTGACTGTCTGCGGCACGATCATGACCCTGTACGGCGCGATGATCCTGTTCAAACACGGACCTCCGGGGGTGAATCAGTGACCATCCCGGAGTGGCGACGGAAGCTGGGAGTGCTCTCGTTGTTCGTCGGCGTGTTCGCACTTCGAGCAGCACTGCTAAGACCGTCGTACGCGCGGCACTCGATCCGATACTGTACCGAGACGACCGGATCGCTCACCGTCGTCTGGACCGCCAATCTCACCTTCGACTACACGGGAGGTTGTGGCGCACTGTTCGCCATGCACCTCGATATGGTAAAGTACACGACGACGATCTGCGGTGTCATCTTGACCGCGTACGGCGCTGTGACCCTGTTTCGACACGGAGTTGAGAATCGAGATTAGCCTTACTCAAATATATCCCACAGTAATAAAGAATGCGAAGGGGTCTGTCAGTCCTCGCTCTCAGACTCGAACAGACGTGCGAGTTCCTGACGCTCCTCCTTGGTCAGGTCTTCTGACCTGTTCTCCAACCCCCTGTTGACAGCGCGTCTAACATTTGATTCTTCTCTGACATGTTCGTCTGCCTCTGAGAGCATACTGTGACGTTAGTCCTCCAGATTATAATCTTTTTCTCTCAGTACGCTTTTTCTGGCTGTTCGTTCTTCCTCAGTTATCTCCTCGTGGATCTCACGCAGGTGGGCTATTTTGTCGTTGTCCACAGCCTGTATCCCGTCCTGTGATATGATTGCGATGTCCATCCGCCGCCCCACGCCCTGTGCTTCCTCTGCTCTGATCTTCGCGTCTACGACAGACATGACTGCATCCTTCTTGTCACAGGTATCGTCGTACTGGTTGCGAATAAATGAAGACTCTGCGGGATCGGACCCACTTCCAACCGTGTGGTACCCGATGGAATCGTGTCGTGCCATGTCGTTCTGACGGATACCGTACAGATGCGCCCCTTCTGAGTCGACCCCTGCGATGAGGACGTTCATCTGGCTAAATATTTTATCTCTTTTATCAAGTATATCTCTCTGTATAGAGCTCACTATTCCCTTGTCGAGGGCCTTTTGTTTTTCATTGAATTCGTTGTGGCTATCGAATCCATACGGAGCGAGAACCTGCCGCTCAATCGACTCCCTAATCAAATCAGTCGAAGCGTCCACTGCTTTCTCGGCTACACTTCGAACAGTCATATCCTGTGTCTGGTCCAACTTCCCCCTCGTCTTGTAGAGCAGTTCGTCGGTCAGAGAAACGGCACCTGCACCGACGGCGACCGCCAACACCCCATCTGACTGTGTGATCCGCTCCATTTTGCTGTTCGTGTGTTCGTACTCGATCCGTGTCCCGAGGCCAGTTGTCACCAACCGGTCGGCTGCAACGATAGCTCGGGGGTCAGATTCGGTCTCACAGAGAGCACCAATCCCAACTGTCACAGTTGCTATTCTGCCTCAAAGCAAAAATAGATTTCTTTTCAGTATTGTGTAATATCTGCGCTATCTGGTCACTGTTCTCACCTCAGTCCCCTGCGGTCCCCCGCTCGGCCATCATCTCGGCGGCGCGGTCGGCCCACCCGGTGTAGCGGAACCCAGCGAACACCACCAGCGCCATCCAGACGTAGTGGAGCCCGACCGCCCAGTACGCCCCGGTCGCGCCCAGCCCGAAGACGACACCCAGCAGGTACGTCCCGCCGAGCAACACCCCGAACACGCCGGAGAGTCGCGCAACCAACGGAATCCGGGTCTCACTCGCCCCTTGGAGCGCGCCCGACAGGACGACGTAGCTCGCGAGGAAGACCGCCGTGACCCCGTAGACGCGGGCGAAGTTGATCGCGTACGGCACCGCGGCGGAGTCGTTCGTGAACACGGCGACGAAGCTGTCGGCGAACCCGACGAGCAACAGCCCGATCGCGCCCACCGTCACCAGCCCCAGTCCGGTCGTCGCGTACCCCTCGTACAGCGCGCGGTCGGCGTCACCGTCACCCAACGCCTGCCCGACGACGACAGAGCCGGCGACGTTGTACCCCCGCGACAGCGGGCCGGTCACCTGTTGGTACATCCGGCGGCCGATCTGGAAGCCGGCGTTGACCGGCGTCCCGAACGTCAACAGGATCGCGTTGAACGGGAACTCCGCGACGGTGGCGGCGAACCCCTCCAACACACGCGGGGTCGACACCCGGACGAGCTGGCGGGCGATCACCAGGTCCCGCGGCCAGACGAGCGTCGCGTCCGACCAGTCCGTCCACATCGCCGTCAGCAACGCGCCGGCGGTGAGCACGTTGCCGACGGCGGTAGCGACGCCGACACCGATCACGCCGAGTCGCGGCGCGCCGAACACCCCGAGCCCGAAGACGACCGAGCCGCTGATGTTGACCGCGTTGGCGGCGATGTTGACGTACATCGGTGTCCGGGTGTCGCCCGTTCCTTGGAGCGAGCGGGCGCCGATGAGGGCGACGTGGCGGGCAGGCGCGGTCGTGAAGATGATCGCGAGATAGAGCCCACCCAGCCGCGCCGTCTCCGGGGCCGCGCCCAGTATCGCGAGCAGTTCGTCGCCGACGAGCCACCCCAGTAAGACGAACGGGACTCCGGCGAGAATCCCCATGAGGACGGCCTGTGTCACCGCCTCGTCGCGGTTGGCGACGGCGTCGGCACCGGTGTCCTGACTCGACAGTGCGATCGCGCCCCCACCGAGCCCGAGGCCGATCCGGAGCGGGATGCGTGCGTACAGGTCCGCGAGCCCGATCGCGACGACCGCGGCGGGGGAGAACTGCGCGGTGACGATCACGTCCGTCGTCCGCATCGCCGTCCGGAACGTCTGCTCGGTCATGACGGGCCAGGACAACGAGAGCACCCGCCGCCAGACGCCGAGCAGCCGACTCCGGTCCATGCCACCGACTGGTGGGTGTGCCTGTTGACGGTGACGGATGCGGAACACCGGGCGTGACGTTGCGGCCCGACGGCCGCCCCACTCGGCGGTCGTTCGATCCACCACCTCGCGCGCGTTCCGACCGAACTATGAGGCGAACAGCCCAGCCTCCGTCTGTCGATGCAACGGAGACGCTTCCTTGAGGGTGTCGCGGGCACGACCACGGCCGCCGGACTGGCGGCCGCAGACGAGGCCGGTTCACAGACTGCAGACGGTCCGATCCGGACACACGAGGGCCACGACGACACGGTGTCAGAACTGTACTTCGACTCGACGTGTAGCCTGTTGGACGCCGACGGAGCGCCGTTGGCGAGCGACGACCACGTGGCAGTCCGGGCCGCCGACACCGCGACTGTCACCGACGAGGACGGCAACGGTGACGCCCAACCGTACGGCGACGCGGGCGCGCCGGCGTTGGTGACCGTCGCGGACGGCGCCGTCGGAATCGGCGCGCCGTTCGTCACGGACGACACGGACTTCACGGCCGGCAACGACGAGTTCCTCCTGAACGTCTGGGAGGAACTGATCGGTGGGGGAACCGTGTTGTGGGACGAGGGCCACGACCAGTACTACACCGCAGACGAGTTCGGCTCCTTCACCGACCGGGCCGCCGAGTTGGGCTACACCGTCGAGTCGACGACGGAGCTGACGGCCGATCTCGACGGGGCGGCCGCGCTGGTGATCACTTCCCCCTCGCAGGCGTACACGGACGCGGAGCTGTCGGCGATCCAGTCGTTCCGAGACGACGGCGGAACGGTGGTGCTCCACAGCCAGTCCGACTACAACAACTTCGACGAGACGGACAACATCAACGCCGTCGCGGCCGCACTAGCGTTGCCGTTCCGGTTCGACGACTGTCAGGTGGTCGATAATGAAAACAACGCCGGCTCATTCTTTCAGCCGGCGACGACGAACTTCGTCGGTCGGGACGCGTTCTTCACCACTCGCGACGGTGTGGCGACCGGACCGGCGTTCGACCCCACACAGGAGTACACCGCAGAGATTGTCGAGGCCGCCGACGGCGACACGTTCACCGTGACGTTCCCGGACAGGGAGGGTGGCGAGGAGGAGGTGCGCGTGCTCGGTGTCGACACGCCGGAGGTGCCGGCGGCCGCGGGCGCAGAGGACCCGACCGAGTGGGAGGGGCTGGGCGACGAGCCAGAGGGGCCGGAGACGGACGGCGACTACCCGTATCTGTCCTCGTGGGGCGAGGAGGCGTCGGCATTCACCAAGTCGGAGCTGTCGGCGGGGACGACGGTGCGGCTCACCTTCGACGAGAACGAGGGGGTGCGTGACCCGTTCGGGCGGTTGTTGGCGTACGCCAGCTACGACGCGGACGGCTCCGGCTCCCGGGACACGCTGTGGTCACGACGACTGGTCACGAACGGCTACGCCCGGGTGTACGACTCCGGCCACGCGCGCCACGACAACCTGCTCCAGGCGGAGCTGTCGGCCCGTGAGGCCGGCCGCGGCGTCTGGGGGGAAAGCGACCCGGCGGAATCGCGGCGACTGCGCGACGGCCCGGTCGAGCAACTGGTGTTCCCGCAGGCAGTGACGGTCGGGCAGTTCGGCGAAGAACTCCCCGACCGCCAGGTGCCGGTCCGCGCGGGCGACAGCGCGTCTGTGGCGGGTGCGCCGCTCGTCGGCGTCGACCCCGCGAACCGCGTCGCCGCGCTCGGCGGGACACTCGTCGGCGACGACTACGTCGAGGAGTTCGACGACTACGGCAACGAGACGTTCGTGACGAACCTGTTGCGGGCGTTGTCTGCCCGCGACGGTGACGTGTTGTGGGACGGCGGCCACGGCCAGTTTTCCGCGGACGCCGGCACGTCGATGGAGGGGGCCAGCCAGTTCCAACGCTACCTGGAAGGTGTCGATGTCGGCGTCGAACAGGTCAACGACTACGGCGGCGCGTTGTTGGAGCGAGGCCAGGCGTTGTTGGTGACCCCGCCTGCGGAGTCGTTCGGCTCCGAGGAGCTGTCGGCAATCCAGTCGTTCCGGGACGGCGGCGGCGCGGTGTTGTT
>JAHENP010000258.1 GCA_018609965.1 Haloferacaceae archaeon | reverse complement strand
GTCAGAGTTACTTTCTGTCCGGAACCCATTGCAAGTGGTTCGAAGGGGTTCTTCGAACGTAGCCTGGGCTGAATCTGATATTATCCGTTTCGTTGGGCGGCTGAACCGCCTCAGTCCAATCATGCACACGGACTCAATTGGTATAAAGTCTCTGTTAGCAGAAACAGGGATGTGTTTTCGCGTTGTCGGATTCATCCCACCCCTAAAGGGGTGGGCTTTCTCCTTGTCACTGCTGTAAGTACCGTCGGGTACTCTCTGAGACTATGGGTGTGCGTCGAACCGCCGTCGTGAAACTCGCTGTTTTCGACGAGCAACGCGACGCACTCCACCGAACCGCCGAACAATACCTGTACTGCGCGAACCAAACTGCCGACTACTGTTGGTCCGACACCTCCTACACTGAGTGTAAGACCAACAAGCGAGAGGTTCGTGACGCGCTCTACGCCGACCTTCGAGAGGAGACGGACCTACAGGCCCAACTTGTCCAAGCCGCTATCAAACGTGCTGTCGAAGTTGTCAGGCGAAGCCTGACAGCCCGTCAGATGTAATCTGACGAAGCCGTCAAAGCGTGTGTCGAACGGTGGAAAAAGGGACAGCGCGTCTCTCAACCGACGTTCACCGCCGAAACGATGGACTACGACACGCGGAGCGCGACCTTCTACCAGAACAAGGTGTCACTGGCAACTGTTGCGGGCCGGGTCGAACCGTCGTTCGTTCTCCCGGCAGACAGTCCAACGCCCTACGAGCGGTACGTACTCTCCGAGAGCTATGAGTTCCGCGAGAGTACGCTCCGGTACGACGCGGCCACTGACGAATTCTACCTCAACATTTCGACGCGGCGGACAGATGGTGACGATGGGGTTTCGGGAGATACCGGGCACCCTGACCAAACGGTCCTCGGTATCGACCTCGGCGTTCGCAAGAGCGAAGCTCTTGCGCAGCCCATCAGAAATCTTCGATTTCTGAGGACGTCAACAGCCTTGCTGTGTCCTCAACCGGCACGTTTTGGCAGGGGGACGACTACGACCACTGGTGTCGTGAGTTCGAGAAGCGACGTGGCGAGATGCAACAACGCGGCACGCAGGCCGCACACAAGGCCCTGCTTCGCCTCGGGAAGCGAGAGGAAGCCTGGCGCAAACAGTACATCCACACGGTCGCCAACGAACTCGTCTCGGAAGCCGTCGAACACGACTGCGACGTAATCGCGTTCGAGGAGTTGAGCGACATTCGAGAGCGGCTTCCACAGGCGAAGTGGCACCACGTCTGGGCGTTCCGACGCCTGTTTGAGTACGTCTCCTACAAAGCCCCTGAACAGGGGGTCTCCGTGGAGCAGGTTGAGCCGAACCACACATCCCAACGCTGTTCTCGGACGGACTGTGGCTTTACGCACGACGGCAACCGCCACGGCGAACACTTCGAGTGCCAGAAGTGTGGGTATGAAGTGAACGCGGATTACAACGCCGCAAAAAATATTGGCGTGCGGTACGCCCGGAAGCGACAACACAAACTCCGTTCCTCGCCCAAGTCGGGGGGCGGAGACGCACAAGTAGACGTGCGTGTGAATGGTGGGACGTTGAACGGTGAGAGTCACCAGCCTATTGCTGGCGAATGATTACCGGGAGTCCACATCAAAGCCACCGAAAGGCTCCGCCTTTCGAGGCCTCGATAGAGCGCCGCTCTATCGGTGGCCCTACCCTCAACGAGCGAACCCCGTATGGGGTGAGCCAAGTAGGGTAGGGTAGTTTACGCGGCCGCAACCCCACAGTCGCCCGGCGCGACCTGGACGATCACGTCGGTCGCGCTGGCAAACTCCTCGGCCGTACTGGCGCCGTCGACTTCGACCGTTATCGCGAACCGGCCGGACGCCGGCAGTTCGCGCGCCTCGCGGCTCTCGTTTTGTTTCAGTGTCAGATCGTACTGAAACTGGACACCGTCGTCGGTAAGACACTCGACTCGACAGGTAACAGTGTCACCGCCGACGTTCTCCAGTGTGATCTGACGGCTTCCGCCGCCACCGCCGGCAGCGCCGAGTACCCCACCGACGACCCCTTCCAACGGCCCCAACAACGGCTCGGCGCCGACGTACTGGACGGCGAGGAACCCACCACCGACCAGTCCGACGAGCGCCAACACAGCCATCCCGATGCCGACGAGCGGGAGCCCGCCGCCGCCGACGGGCGCTCGCTGGTCGAGAGAGGGGTCGCCGACGGCGCCGGTCGGTCGGACCGGGAGCGCACTACCACAGTCGACCGCGCCGGCACAGGCGTCGTCCGGCGCCGTGTTCTCCTCGCTCGTCGAGTCACCCCAGAAGTTCTGGTTGGCGTCCCCGCCGGCGGCGCCGGTCGCGTTGACGACCGGCACCGCGTTGTCCGCGAACGCGGCGCCCTCGATGGCCCACGCGCCGGTCGTGTCGGCGGCGTACACCGCCGTCCCGGCCCACTCCGTGGTCAGCGTTCCGCCCGCGGCCGTCCCGTTGACGGCGGTGTCGGCGACACGCCAGTCACCCGTCGCCGCGCGAGCGTTGACCGCGACGCCGTCGGTGCCGGTGATCGACACACGAGAGACCGTCCAGTCGCCGCGGCTCCGGAACGCACCCACCGCGACGCCGGTCGTCCCCGACAGCGTCGCCTCGGCGAGCGTCCAATCGCCAGTGGATCGAGCGGTGTGGACGGCGACCCGCTTGCTGTCGGCGACGGTGACGTTCCGGACTGTCCAGTCGCCGGTCGTCCGCGATGCGGCAACACCGACCGTGTGACCGACGAGCGTGAACCCACGGACCGTCGGCGCCGCGTCACCGACGATCACGATGCCGGCGTCACCGTCGCGGCTGCGGCCGTCCAACACCGCCCCCTCGGGCGCGACAAGCGTGACATCCGTCCGGAGCTGGACAGTCTCCTCGTAGGTGCCCGGGCGGACCGTGACGGTGTCGCCGGGACCGGCGGCCGCCACCGCCGCGGAGATGTTGCCGTACGTGTCCCCCCCGTCCGGGTCGACGACAAGCCCGGCGGCACCGCTTCCAGCGGCCGTCTCGTTACTCGCGGCCGTGCCGCCGCTCGTGGCCGTCTCGTCACCCGACGGCGTCGGTGTCGGCGTCTCCTCCTGCGCGAGCGCCGGCGCCGCCACGCCGGCGGCGAGCAACAGGAGCGCCACCACGAGCACGCGGCCGGCGGAACCGTCTCCTGGCGGCATCCATCGGAACGCAGTCGCCTAGCACACATAAATCTGGTCGGGTCGCTACCGATTCTGATTCTCGGCGGTCACTACCACCCTCGCCGCCACCGGGTCGCGGCTGTCTCCGACCGAACAACGCCCGCCGCCTCCGGTGGAGTTACCGGGGTGGGACGAGCAGTGTGGGCGCGTGAACAACGGCCCAGGAGCCGGAGACAGTGCCGGCGAAGAGATACCCCGACGGCTCCGGCTGCCGTTGCTTCCGCGGGCCGTCCGGGTCGCCGCAGTGCTCGTCGTCGCTGGCGTGATCGCCTACTTCTCGCTCGTGACGAACGTCCGCCCGGCCGGCTCCGGTCCGTTCTTCGACAAGTACGCCCACGCCGCCGGCTACACCGTGCTGGCGCTGACCGCAGCGTACGCGACCGCGCGGCTCCGGGACACCCCCCGACGACGACTCCTGCTCGTCGTCGGCGGGGTCGCCGGCTACGGCCTGCTCGTCGAACTGTTGCAGGCACCGCTCCCGGGACGGCAGTTCAGCCTGCTCGATCAGGCGGCAAACACACTCGGCGCGCTCGCGGTCGTCGGCTGGCTCGCCGTCGAACGCCGCGTCCGGTACCGGCGCGTCGGGGTCGACGACCGGCGACACGAGACTGACTGAGTCAGGCTGGCGGTGTGTCGGTCGAGAGACGAAATCAGTCGAGGTGGGCCGTGGCGGCGCGGATCTCGGCCACGTCGGCGTCCGTCTCGAACGCTGTGCCGGAGTAGTGTGCGCGGGTCGCGGCGTGGCCAGCGTCCCGCAACGCCGCGACGAACTCCGCCATCCCGCTGGCCGGGCGGCCCCACAGCTCACACAGCCGGTGTTGGTCGTAGTGTGTCGGTCGGCCCAGTTCCGTCGCGACCGTGTCGAGCAGTCGGCGGGCGCGGGCCGCCTCACCCATGTCGTCGGTGATCTCGGCGTGGACGGCCTCGGTAAACCCGCTGTCGGCAATCTCACCGAGCCACAACGGGCCGGCTGTGACGACACGGTTCCCCTCGCAGTTTGGGCAGGCGTCGGGTGCGTCCGCGAGCAGGCCGTGGTCGTGTTCCCGGAACAGACAGTCCTGACAGTGGTGGACGTGACCCAGTTGGGCGACGGTCTCGTTCGCGCGGGTCGCCGAGTGGTCGACCGCGAGGTAGGTGCGGACGTAGTGACGGGAGACGTGCGAGCAGACCGGCTCGACGGCCACGTCGTGTTTCGCCGCCGTCCGGGCCAGCGCCGACAACAACACTCGGAGCCCCATCTCCGGGTGGTACTCCGTGTTGCGGGGGGTCGTCCGGTAGCGCCGGCGGCCGCTCTCGAAGTGGGCACCACACAACGGCGCGGTGTCTGTCGCTGTCACACACAGCAGTTCGCGCGTGCCGCGGACGGCGGCGTCCGCGAACGGCACCGGGGAGCCGTACGGGTCCAGATCCACCACGTCGAACGACGACTCGTGCAACAGGGCGTTGGCGTCGCGGTGGACCGCCTCGCCGTCAGTGTCCGCGAGGTTCTCTCGTGCGAGCGCGACCGCGTCCGGGTCGACATCTGCGGCCGTCACCGTGTACCCCTCCGCGGCCGCCCGGGCCGCCCGGACCCCGGAGGCGGCCGTCGCGTCGACGTAGGTGGCCCGCTCCTCGCGGTGTGGCTCTCGCCGGTCGGCGTGTGCCCGCAGGACCGCGACCGTCACGTCGCGGTTCAACTCCATCTCCGGGTTGTAGAACACCGCGTCGCTCGTCCCGTCGCTGGCCCCGTCGCGGGCCTCCTCGACGGTCACCGTGACGCCACCCTCCGTGATCTCTGTCACACCTGCCCGTCTGCGGGTGAGCCCGAAAACGCTTGTCTCGGCGGGCAAGCAGTATCGGGTGTAGAACGAACAAATCTACTTTCCCTCATTTATATTCTACTTGTTTTCCGGAGCGATTTAATACACAAGATGGATATAGCTGCGGCGAGTAGGTATGGCACCGATAAAGCCGTGAGAGGGCGATGACCTCGCAAGGGTGGGAAAACCACCTCGTCCAGTATGAGTCACGCTGTAGATTGATGCATCGTGCTCCGCTGGGCTGGCGGGTGGGAGGCCAATCACGGTGCGGTACTATGCTCAGATAGGCGCTGCTCTAACTGAATGAGTGAGAAGTTACTGCATTTCACAATCCGGTCGTCGCCAATGTCTGATAACCATTCAGTATTAGATTTGAAATCTTCCGCAACAGCACCTGCGAGGCAGTCAGCGGTCTGTATTCCACTGCTTTGTCTAGATCCCTGAAAGAAGACGTTTGTATTGGGTACAAATTTCTCAACGTGATTCCGAACCGCTACAGACTGTTCTTTTGATGACACCCTATCGAACTCAAATACTGGTCTTCGATCATCCTTAGCACCCATTTCGTACAGTATCTCACCGTACGCGTACCCTTCAAGCGCTAGGTCCCAGTCAGGAGGGAAAGAAACATTTTGGTACAATAGATGATAGTTATTAAGAGATTGTAGCTTTTCTCTAGTAAACTGTGCAACACCGAGCGAGATTGACTGATGATCAGTAAGACAGTCAATTAGTCTCCTTTTAGGTGTCTGCTTGAGCGAATTCCATTTCGCCTCTGGCAGATCGTCAATACGACGGACGGCCTGTTTCGCACACTTTCCACATCTGATTTTGTCACCTCCAACAACTGCCGCAACGTACACCTCACAGTCTCCATTTAGAACCCCCCGGAGGTGTCCAGAGGCATCGCCAAAGTACACCATACGTCACAAACAGAGGGCCAAAATGTATGGAAATACCATCGATTTCGCTTCGCGGCAGTGTTTAGTGTCCCGCGACCCCACTTCGGATATGCAACTCCCCTTCGACCCGGCGAGCGTCGACCCCGAACAGTTCGGCGCAGAACGCACCGAGTTGGCGATGGCCCACGACCCCGCCGTCGAACACGTCCGCGAGGCGTTTCTCGACGCCGGGTTCGGCGTGGCGACGGAGTTCTCCCCGTCGGAGCTGTTGAACGAGAAGGTCGACGCTGGCCGCGACCCGTACTACGTCCTCGGGGCGTGCAACCCGAACATGGCCGACCGCGCGCTGGACGCCACCGACGGCACCATCGGCGCGTTGTTCCCGTGTAACGTGATCGTCCGGCAGTTGG
>JAHENP010000257.1 GCA_018609965.1 Haloferacaceae archaeon | reverse complement strand
GACGAGTGCGTCGACGAACGCGCTGGCGTGGCCGACGACCCCTTGTGCGTCCGCGAGAACAAACGCGTCGACAGGTGCCTCGCTCGCGCCGCCGGCGTCGGGGGCGTCACTCGACACGACGGCCGCAGACGGCCCGTCGACCGCGGGAAACTCGGCGGCGAAGGAGTCGATCACCTCCTCGCGGGTGCCGGCGGGGAACGCCCGGTGGGGCAACACCGTCACGACCCCGTCGTCACCGTCCGGCACCCCACGTTCTTCCGTCCAGAGACTGCCGGCGTCGCGGAGAACTGGGGCCGTGTCGGGGTGGTCCGGCTCGGTGTCCCTCCCGGCGACCAGCCCTGGCGTCTCGACCGGCTCGGACAGACGGAGCTCACCCAGCCGAGCGGCTCCGTCCCGGTCGTGAATCTCGAAGTAGTCGGTCACGTTCCCGAGTCGGTGGGCGGGGTTCAACTGCCTTCCGAGTCGCTCACGCCCACCGTTCGGGACAGTCGTTCCCCGTCTACTCCTCGTGACAGGCGTGTTCCGCGGCCCGAAGGCGAAGACACTTGTCGGGGCCCGCCACACCGACAGCCGTGGTCAGCCGCCTCGCTGCCGTCGTGTTCCCGTGGCGCCGGTTCGGTCCCCGGGCGTCGCTCGTCGTCGTCCTCTTGACGATCGTCGTCTGTGGCGGCGCGACTGTCGTCGCCGCCGACGCGGTCGGTGCCAGTCTCACGGGCACGACGACAATCGACAACCCGAATCGGCCGCCAGCAGAGCTGTGTGAGCAACGCGAGAACGGGACGAGTGGGTTCGCGGACGCCTGTACCGCACCCCCCGAGGTCGATGTCGACCGGGGTGACCACGCCGCGACGGCCGTCAGACAGCTCCTCCCCGGGACGCTCCTCTCGGTGGTCGGCGTCTGGCTGTTGTTCACCGGGTTGCTCGCACTCGGCGGCTCCGTTCGCGAACTGGGTGTTCAGACGGCGTGGGCGCTCCCACCGTTGGCGGTGCCGGCGGTCGTCCGCGCCGTCGTGGCGACGCGGCTCGCGCCGACGACCCAGTGGCCGACCGCACTGGAGCCACTGACCGCCACCGCTCGCCGGGTCGGGCTCGGCGGTGGAAGCGACCTCGTGACCGCCGCCGGACTGCTCGGCGTCGCCGGTTCGGGAGCGATCCTCGTCGCGGTCGCGCGGGACACAGAGGGCGTCTGGTGGGGGCCGCTCGCGGCGGGTGCGGCCGTCGTGACGCTCGGGGTCGGTCCGTTGCTCGGCACACCCGCTCCCCGGTTGTTGGGAACCGGGCTGGTTGTCGCCGCGTTGGGACTGCCGACGACGTTCGCGCCGCGACGGGTGGCGACGCTCGCAGCGCGACGGGAGCTGATCGGCTACTCGGGTGTCGAGCAGGTGGCGCCGAAGCCGTGGTACGTCGCCGTCCAACACGTCGTCGGCCTCCTCCTGCTGGCCGGCGGACTGATCGTCGCCGGCGTCCCGGCGTACCTCGTCTGACCCTCGGCTGTCACTCCCAGTCGAGATCGCCGAGATGCTCCGTCTCGACCCGGTCTGGGAGCGCCGCCAGCGCCGGCGCGGCCCAGTCGTCGTGTCCCACCGTGATCTGCGTCTCGGGGTTGGCGTCCGCCAGCGCCGCGACGCCGGCGGCGGCCGCCCGTTCTGCGGCGGTGTCCGTCTGCTCAGGAACGGTCGCGGTCAGCGGGTACGTCGACGCCAGCGCCCGAGGGAACGGCCCGAACGGGGGACGCAACCGCCAGACGGCGTCGTACGAGTGGTGTGTCGGCTCGTCGTACTCCGAACACAGCAACCGGTCGGGCGTCGCCAGTTCCTGGAGCCGTTCGTGGTGGCGACGGACGGCCGGCCGGCGGGCAGACTCCGCAGAGACGTAGAAGAAGCTGTCACCCGCCGCCGGCTCCGTCCGCTCCAACTGCTCGACGTGATCCAACAGGGTCCGGTAGCCGTCCAACAACCCCGGGTGGCCGCGGGCGCGCCGCTCCACCAGTTCCAACAACCGCCCCCGCCGAATCGCGTCCCTGATCCGGCGCATCTCGGCGAAAGTGACGTGGAGGTTGTGTTCTGCGAGGAGTCGCTCCCGACGCTCGTCGTCGCGGCCGCGCAGGTCGGCGGGCGTGTGGTCGGCACACACCGCACACGAGCAGGGGAACGCCTCGATCTCGTCGAGTGCACGGGTGCCGGCGACGGTGAGGTAGCGACCGTCACGGGCGTACAGTGCGTAGGCGGCGGAGTCGAACAGGTCACAGCCGGCCGCCACCGCCAACGCCAACATCATCGGGTGGCCGGCGCCGAACAGGTGGACCGGACAGTCGGCGCCGAGTCCGCGTTTCGCCGCCACCACCATCTCCACCAGATCGGCGTAGCGGTAGTCGTTCAACAACGGCACGGCGGCACCGATCGGGAACACGTCGTGGCCGCTGGCGGCGGCGGTGCGGGCCGACTGCTCCCGGAGGTCGGGGTGTGTCGACCCCTGGACGGGCGCGTTGACGAGCATCTCCCCGGTGTCGACGCGGGCGGCGTCCGCCAGCGCCTGTTCAGTCGTCGCCAGTTCTTCGCGGGTCTGCTCGCGGCTCGCGTCCGGTGGTGTCGGCACGTCGACGGGCGTCGCCACGTCCGAGCCGATCTCGCGTTGGAACCGGACGATCTCCTCGGTTGTCACGTCGATCTCGCCGTACTCCGCGAGTTGGAACGAACCGGAGTCGGTGACGATCGCGCCGTCGAAGTCGAGTAGCTCGTGGAGGCCTTGTTCCTCGGCGCGTTCGCGGAGGTCGTCGGTCGTGTAGACGATGTAGCTGTTCGTGATGAGAATCTCCGCGCCAAACTCGTCGTCGAGACGGCCGGGAGCGACCGTCTGGAGGTTGGGGTTGATCACCGGCATCAACGCCGGCGTCCGCACAGTGACGCCCGCACGCGGGACGGTCAGATCGCCGAGTCGGCCGGCGGCGTCCCACGAACGGACCTCGAACTGGTCGCGCATACGACGGCGTGCGCGACCGGCGGCGTTGTGGGTTTCGATCCGGGGATCGACCGCCAGTCGCCTGCACAGTCGGGTCGCAGACAGTCTGGACAGTCGGGTCGCAGTGGCCCCCACGCCTCCCCGCGCGGCCGCCGGCTCCCTCCGGTCGCGGTGGCGGCCGCGCGCTTCCTGTGGACGGTCGGCCGTGTCGTCGGCTGGGTCGCTCCGGCAGGCCG
>JAHENP010000256.1 GCA_018609965.1 Haloferacaceae archaeon | reverse complement strand
GCGCTGGTCACCCCGTCGATCCAGTCGCCAAACGCCGTGTGGACGTGTTTCCACGGCTCCGCCGCGAACGCCACGTCACCACCCGCCGCGCGGGCGTCGGCGATCCCGTCGTGAAGATAGCCCAACGCGACCCGTTCCACCCGGCCGCCGGCGGCCGCCACCCGTTCGTCGATCCGACCGGAGGCGTTCGGTGTCGTCACCACCACCGGATCGGCCAGCTCCTGTGCCCGAACGTACGCCTCGGCGAGAATCGCCAGTACGGTGTCCTCGTGGACCACCTCCCCGTCGCCGTCGACGATCACGATCCGGTCGGCGTCCCCGTCGTGTCCGATTCCGAGGTCCGCGCCGTCGTCGGCGACGAACCGCCGGAGGTCCGTCAGTGTCTCCGCGGTCGGCTTCGACTCCCGGCCGGGAAAGTGACCGTCGACGGTGGCGTTGAGCGTCACCACCCGCGCGCCAACCTCCCGGAGCACCTGCGGGGTCGCCACCGCCGCGACCCCGTTGCCACAGTCGACGGCGACGGTGAGCGGGTCGGTCTCGTCGGGGCGCGTGCCGAACTGCTCGGCGTAGTCGACGACCGACTCGCGGTACGCCGACAGCGGGGCGGCCTCACTGTGTGTCCCCCACTCGTCCCAGTCGGCGTGGCCCGGCTCGGCGGCGACCCGGTCTTCGATTGCTCGTTCGGCCGTCTCGCCGTACTCCTGGCCGTCGACGAACAGCTTGATCCCGTTGTCCGTCGGGGGGTTGTGAGAGGCGGTGAGCATCACGCCACGTCGCCCGCGGGTAGCGTACGCCAACGCCGGCGTCGGCACCTGCCCGATCCGTTCGACGGACGCTCCCGCCGCGGTCAAGCCGGCCTCGACTGCGGCCGCGAGCCCCGCGCCGGTGGTGCGCCCGTCCCGACCGACGACGAACGCGCGGTCACCCGCCTCGCGGGCGTGGGCACCCACTGCGCGCCCGACCCGGAGCGCGAGATCCGTCGTCACCCGGTCGCGCACGTCGCCGCGAATCCCCGCCGTTCCGAACAGCTCCATACTAGGCCGTCGGTCGGCGAGGGGACGACTGTTGTGGTTCTGGGTGGGAAGCTCTCTGGGCGCTAGATTTGTAGTTGATATAGCAATATAGTCAACCGTGATTCCACAAAGACGAGACGCTCCGACAGCAGCAGAGGTCGCAGCGGTCGCCGACAGCGACATCGAGACGGCTCGGGTCGCACTCCGAGCGGTCAACTTCGCAGACGACGACTGATCGTGCCTGACGACAGTGAACAGTTCGGGTACCAGAGGTGTCGGGTGAGCTACGCCTGCCACTTGATCGAACAACCGCGGCTCGGGCCGGGGTCCATCTCCACCGGCTCGCCGGCGAGCACGCGGTCAATTGCGTCGCGGACGTACACCTCGCTTGTCTCGTCGTCGGGATTGAGTGCGTCGTCCAGTCGCGCGTGGTACGCCAGCCGGTAGCCGTCACCGTCCCGTCGGAGGAGGAACGGGTCTGGGGTGCAGACCGCACCGTACGCGCGGGCCACGTCCTGACGCTCGTCGCGGAGGTAGGCGTCGTACGCCACCTCGCCGTCGGCGACGGACGCCTCCATCGACTCGACGGAGTCGTCGGGGTACGCCTCGGCGTCGTTCGGGTTGATCCCGACGACCAGACAGTCGTCGTAGTCGGCGGCCAGGTCGTTCAACAACCCGAACTTGGCCTGCGCGTACGGACAGTGGTTGCAGGTGAACACGACGAGCACCGCCGGCGCGGTCGTCTCCGCGAGGTCGAAGCGCCCGTCGACCCCCGGGAGTTCGAACGTCGGTGCCTCCTCGCTGATCTCCAGCTCCGTCTCCGACTCCGTCGCGACCATACCGTCTGTGAGTGCGCCGGCCACAAAACCGTTCCCGAGCTGGCGGTTCGGACACAGACTGTTGGCGGCGACCCGCCTGTCGCCGGCGTCACCCCTCGGCGTCGGCCCAGTCGTCGACGATCAGCCCGTCGACGCCAGCCGTTCGAAGTGGCGCGACCGGCGCCGGGTCGCGGATCGTCCAGACGTTCACGTCGAGCCCGCGGTCGTGAGCGGTCTCGATCCGGCGGCGCGCGCGGTCGATGTCCCAGTCGGCCGGCGGGCCCGCGGGTTCGTCGGCTCCCTCGGGCGCGAACAGGAGTTCGTACTGCGGGTGGAGAGCAACACAGCCGAGTTCTGTGGCGGTCGCGACCGCGGTGTCCCAGTCCGGCTCGGCGGTGACGAACGCCAACGGCTGATCGCCGGCGTCGGCGGACGCCGACAACGCCGCCGGCGAGAACGAGGAGAGCAACACGTCGTTGGCGGCGACGGCGACCACGTCGGCGACCGCCGCCGCGATCTCGGCTTCTTTCAGTTCGACGTTGACCAGCGTGTCGTCCGGAATCGAATCGAGCGCGGTCGACAACGTCGGGACGCGGGCGTCGCTCGGGTCACGCACATCGTCCGTCCCGCCCGTAGTGTCACCGTCGACGGTGTGCGACTGGAGCGTGTCGAGGTCGGTGTCGGCGACACGGCCCTCGACACCGAGTAGGCGGTCGAGTCGCTCGTCGTGGAAGACGACGAGTTCGCCGGAGCCACACCGCCGCACGTCGAGTTCGACCGCCGGCACATGGGCGGCCGCGCGGCGGAACGCGGCAAGGGTGTTCTCCGGGCCGCGGGCGGGACAGCCGCGGTGTGCGATCACGGTCGGCGTGTCGGCTGGTGTCTCAGACACACCACGGCGAGGGACCGGGAGCCGTATCAATCCCCGCTCGGACGACCCGTCGACAGGGTGGCACCGAGTGGTTCAAGACCGACGACTCCGGAGGTGTGGTATGGACGGACCCGACCCGGAACTCCTCCGGGAGGACATGCTCGACGGGGTGGAACACGCGATCGGGCGGGCGCCGTTGCCGGCGGTTCGGGAGGCGATGGAACGGGTGCCGCGCCACGAGTTCGTGGCGGAGGCGCCGTACGCGAACCGCTCGGGCGAGCAGGGCGGCTCGCGTGTGCTCTCGCCGGCGACGGCCGCTCGGTTCCTCGACGCGCTCGCGCCGGAGCCGGGCGCGGACGTGTTGGTCGTCGGGGTCGGGGTCGGGTACACCGCGGCGGTCGTCGCCGAGATCGTCGGCGCGCGGCGGGTCCACGCCGTCGACATCGACCGCGGGATGGTCCGGGAGGCCCGGGACAACCTCGCGGCCGCGGGCTACGAGGCGGTGCTCGTCGACTACCACGACGGCGCCGACGGCCTCCCCCGGTACGCGCCGTTCGACCGTGTGCTCGTCGAGGGGGCCGTTGTCTCTCCGCCGCGAGCGCTGTGTGACCAGCTCCGCCCGGACGGGCGGCTGGTCGTTCCCCGCGGCCGCGGCGGGGACCAGGAGATCGTCGCGCTCACGCCCGACGAGGCGGGCGTCGAGCCGGTGGAGACCGCCGGCTCGGTCGCGCTCCGACCGTTGCTCGCGGAGGGTGAACAACCCGGCGCGCCGGTCCGCAACCGCACGGAACGAGAGGATCGGGAGTTCGAACAACAAGGCTACTTCGCCCGCACCGGCTGGGAACAGGAGTGGATCGACTGGGACGATCGGTGAGTC
>JAHENP010000255.1 GCA_018609965.1 Haloferacaceae archaeon | reverse complement strand
TGGCCGGCCAGACGATCCCGTTGCGGGCACAGGCGATCGCCTACCTCGTCGGGATGGTCGCGCTCAACCTCCCGCACGGCGGCTACGAACACTTCGCCAACCTCCGGCGCCGAACGAACGAGTTCCGGTGGCACTACGTCGGCGGCTATCTCGGGATGGTCGCGGCCGGGATCGGGTTGTTCCTCGTCGCGCCCGTGCTCGGGCTAGCCGTCGCAGTTGTCGTCGTCGTCGCCAAGGGCGGGGGCGGTGACCTCCACGTCCTGCGAGCGACGACCGGTGCGGGTCACCTCCGGACGCGCACCCAGCGACTGCTCGCGGCCGCCGCCCGCGGCGGCGCGGCGATGGCGGTCCCCATCGTCGTTTTTCCCGACACGTTTCACGCGTTCAGTTCGATCATCGTTGCAGTGTTCGAGCCCGGTGCGCTCGCGCCGGCGGCACAGTACTTCGACGTGACCCGACCGCTGATCGGCGCGGGCTACGCCGGCGTCGTGTTCACACACCTCGGATTGGGGTTCGCCCGTCGGGACGGCAGCGGGTCGTTCCTCGTCGACGCCGGCGAGACGATCCTGTTGGTCGCGTACTTCGCGGTCGTCCCGGTGGTGTTGGCCGTCGGGCTCTACTTCCCGTTGTGGTACTCCGCCCGACAGGTCGCTCGGGAGCTGGCGGTCAACGACGCGCCGGGTGAAGGGCACGACTTCCTCGCGGGTGAGTCGGCCGGCGGCGTCGCGCTCCGTGCGTGGGGGATGTTGATCGGCGGCGCGATGGCGACCGGGCTGGTCGTCGCTGCAGTGTGGCTCGCGGCGCCGAACCCGCTGGGGAACGCCGGACTGGTGTACGGCGGTGTCGCGTTCTGGAGTGTCGCGATCAGCATCGTCGCCCTCCCGCACGTCGTCGTCGGCGGCCTGCTCGACCGCCGGCGCGGCATCTGGCACGTTCCGTGAGGCGACACCGCGACGACGCCGGTCAGAACTCGTCGAGCCTGGACTGTGCGGCGGCGTCGAGCACGTCCGTGGCGGTTTGCCAGGACGCTCTGGCCGCCGGCGGGAGTTCTCCCTCGCGGTCGACGTAGTCCGCGAGGAACGCCCGTGTCGTCTGGTCGCTGGGGTAGCCGCTGCCGACCGGCTGGTCGTGGCGCGCGTCGACAGCCTCGATCCGACGGTCCCGCTCCACCTTCGCGAGCACGCTCGCGGCGGCGACGACCGGATCGTGTTCGTCCGCCCGGTGTGTCGCGTGGACGGTCACGTCGTCGAGTCCGTCGGCGACCCGCCGCCCGAACCGCGCCTCGGAGGTGTCGCCGGCGTCGACAACGATGTCGTCACCCGACTGGGCCACCGCGGTGAGCGCGCGCACCTGCGCCGTGACGGTGAGTCCGTTCATGTCCGTCTCGGGGTCGTCGATCTCGTCGACCGCGACCGCGGCGGTGGCGGTCGCGATCCGGTCGTCTGCGCGCAACTTGGCGGCGAGCGTCTCCCGCCGGGGCGCAGAGAGTCGTTTGGAGTCGTCCACGTCCGCCGGGAGCACCACGGGGTCGGCCCGAACCGCACCCGCGACCATCGGCCCCAACACCGGCCCCTTTCCGGCTTCGTCGGCGCCGAGCCGGACGCCGTCGACGCCGGTGTCGTCGTGTGTGTCGGCTCCTGCCGTCTCGTCGCTCACGACCGTGTCGAACGGGCGCCGAGACGTGTGGGTTGTGGTCCACGCGAGCGAGTGAGAGAGCTTCCCGCGAGAGCGGAGCAGAGCGTTGCGACACAGGGGGTACACCCGCGGGAGACAGTGAACCCGTGGGAACACCCGCGGGAGACAGTGAACCCGTGGGATTATGACCGCGCGCCCACTACGCGACGGCGATGGGAGTCCTCGAAGACAAGGCGCGGGCACGCCTGTTCTACAAGTACCTCTCGAAGGTGTACGACACGATCAACCCGCTCGTGTGGAACACGGAGATGCGGGCAGAGGCGTTGGAGTGGTTCGACCCCCAGCCGAACGACCGGATTCTGGACGTGGGCGCCGGCACGGGGTTCGCCACCGAGGGGTTGTTGGAACACGTCGACGAGATCCACGCACTCGACCAGTCCGTCCACCAGATGGAACGGGCGTTCCAGAAGTTCGGCCGGCGCGGCCCGGTGAAATACGTTCGCGGTGACGCCGAGCGACTGCCGTTCGCCGACGACGCGTTCGACAAGACGTGGTCGTCCGGCTCGATCGAGTACTGGCCGAACCCGGTCGTCGCCCTCCGGGAGATCCGGCGGGTGACGAAACCCGGCGGCACCGTCTTAGTCGTTGGCCCCGACTACCCGCACAACGAACTGTTCCAACGGCTCGCGGACGCGATCATGTTGTTCTACGACACCGAGGAGGCCGACGAGATGTTCGACGCCGCCGGCTTCGTTGACGTAGAACACCACGTTCAACAGGCGAAACCCGGCAGTCCGCGCGCGATCACGACCGTCGCGCGGGTGCCGTCCGCAGAGGGGGAACCGACGGTCGCGAGCGAGACAGCAGGCGAGGCCGCCGCCGACTGACCGCGGGGCTGTCGCTCACTCACCGTCCCAGTTGGCTCTCTGTCTGTCGTCTTGACCACAGTCGCGGCGCTCGCGACCCGTCGGCCGTCACGGTACACCACCACCCGGAGCCTGTCACCCGGCGTCGGTGTCGGCTCGTTGCTCCCCGCGACGCGGAGACTCGCCCGTTCACCCACGCGCCAACGAGGGTCGGCGGCAGTGTTGAACGGGCCGGTCGGTCCGCCACGGAACCCCTCGGCGGCGAAGAACGGCACCGGCGGTTGGTCGGCGAGCCGCGTTCCCGCGACCCAGACGACGAGTCGGAGCTCACGAACGTCCAACGGCGGACCGCCACGGTGAGTGAGCCGGACGGTCTGGTCGGTCGCGGAGACGCCGACAGCCGTCACGCGCGGGTCACCACTCGGGGCCGCGCCCGCGAGAAGCCCGCCGGTGACGGTCGCCAACAGGACCGCGACCACGACGAGCAACACGACGGCGACGGGGCCGGCGGCGGCGGTGTCCGACACGCCCCGTCTGGTCCCGGCACCGCACTTGAACGCTGCTGTCGGTGGAGGTTTGAGTCGGGGCCGTCTACTGACGGCCGTGACGGAGCATCGCGACTCGGAGACGCGCCCGGAGGGAGACGACTCCGAGCCAGTCGAACCGGCGTTGCGGGCGGGGGTGGCGTTGTACGTCGACGGCCAGTTCCACGCCGCTCACGAGCCGTGGGAGACGGTCTGGTTGGACGCAACCGGGGAGACGGAGCGACTCCTCCACGGACTGATCCAGGTGACGGCCGCGCTCCACCACACCACCGAACGGAACTGGGCGGGCGCGCGCGGACTCGCCGAGAGCGCGCCGGCGTACCTCGCCGGGCTGGAACGGCCACACGGTGTCGATCTCGACCCGATACGGGGGTTCTGCCGCCGGTTAGCGGCCGACCCGGTCGTCGCCGAGCGCGCGCCGCCGCCACCGATCCCCTACCACGGTCGCCGGCTCGGGTTCGACGACCTCGGGGAGTCGGGACTCCAACGCGCCGCCGCCGCGGTCGCCGCCGAAACGGGGTACGACGCGGATGTGTTGGTGTCGGCCGTCGACTTTGCGGACGGCACCGGCCCGTTCCGCCCGTTGGTCGTCGACTTCCTCGGCCGCGCCGCTGACCGCCGCGTGGTCTTCCAACGCCTCTCGGAACACGTCGACCGCCGCCGCCGGGAGGCCGCAGACGTTCGTGGCCTGTTCGAGACAGACGAGTGACAGAAACCGGTGTTACCACAGGACGAGAGTCGTGTCGGTGGGGTGACACCGTCGACCGACGGTCGAGCGGGCTATCGGGATCGCCACGCTCAGCACCGCTCAATGTCGTCTCGTCTCTACGATTGTTGTATGAAATACTCGTTCTCGGTTCAATTCTGAAGCGGTATTTCGTCAATATTAAACCGGTGCCGGGACTTTACACGACTCAGATGTCAGGACAGTACCACGTCGACGACCGGGAATCGTTGGTCGCTGCGGTGCTCGACGACCTCGCGGGTCCGGTCCTCCTCGTCGACCCCGACATTCGTCTGTTGGCGGCAGTCGCAGAGCACGGTGCGAAAGCAGAGACGCTCCCCTCCTTGCAGGTGTTCGCCCGCGAGGACGTACTGAAGACGGTGCGGGACGACTTCCTCGTCTCGACGCTGTTGGGTGATCTGTTGGAGACGGAGGCGGTCGAACTGCGGGTTCTCCCCTCGCCGACGCCGAACACGTTGTTCGTCACGGAAGACGCCCTGTCTGCGGTCGTGTCTGCAGACGGTGGCGTGAGCGCGCTCGGCTCCGAGGACGGCGAGTTCGTCACGGACGCACACGACACGTACAGCGGTCAGTACGAGACGGCGGAGTCGTTCGACCTCCGGACGCCCGGCCGGGAGCGCATTCTGGAGACGCTCGCCGACCGACTCGGCGAGCCGAGCGCCGAGACGGTGGAGGCGGCGTTAGCGACACTCGCCGACCGACCGGACGGCGGAGAGGTCGACGGGGTCGCGCTCTCGTTGTTGACCGTCGCCTACCACGAGGGGCAGTTGTACGAGGTGAGCCGGTGGGGCGAAGACATCGGGATGGCGTCGAAGGCGACCTTCTCGCGGACGAAGACGGACCTCGAAGACGAGGGGTACGTCACCACGGAGAAGGTGCCGGTCGATGTCGGCCGTCCACGCCAACGGCTCCTCCTCACCGAAGGGACGGCGACGGACGACGATGCGGCTGCGCGTCTCGCCGAGATCGCTCTGTCGATCTGACGACACACTGTTGTCGACCTAACAACACACTGTTGTCGACCTAACAACACACTGTTGTCGACCTGACAACACACTGTTATCGACCTAACAACACACTGTTATCGACCTAACAACACACGCGACGACTTATCCTCCCGCCGTTCGGACGGGGAGCCGTGCCATCGACGATCGTACACGTCGCGCTCGCCGGGCTGCTGGTCGCCGCGCTCCTGCCGGACGAACTGTTCGACCGCCGGGCGGTCGCGGTCGCGGCCGGGCTGACGGTGCTGCCGGATCTGGACGTGTTCTTCGGGTCGTTGATCGCCGGCGCGCACCGCTCGCTGGGACACACGTTGTTGTTTCCCGCGGCGCTGGCGGCGGCGGTCGCTGTCGACCTGCGCCGCCCGGAGCCGTTCGTCCACCGACTCGCCGGCCCCGCCGGCGGGGCGGTCGCCGCCGCGGGCCTGTTCGCGATGACGGCCGCGGGGATCGGTCTCGACTACGTCGTCAACGGGGTGAACCTGTTTTGGCCTGTCCACGACCAGTTTTTCGCCGCGAACGGGCGGGTCGTGGTCTCGAACCAGCGTGGGGTCGTCCAGACGTTTGTCGAACTGTCACCGGAGCCAACGGGCGACGGAGGCGGCAGCCAGCCACGGACGACGGACAACACCCACTACAGCACCGGTGTCGACCCACAGCGGGGCGACGAGCCGAAAAACGTCGAACGGGTGTTCCCGGTCGTCCGGAGCGGCTGGCAGCTCCTCCTCGTCGCCGGGAGCTCCGTCGTCGTGACCGCTCGGCTGTGGCGGCAGAGTCGCTAACGCCGTCGGCAACGACCGAGAGGCTTACACCCACAGGGTCGGAGCCACAACCGTGCGACGACGTGCCCTCCTCGCCGGCAGCGCCGCCGGACTCACATCACTCGCGGGCTGTGCCGGCGTGTTCAGCGACACGGACCGCTCGGGATCGACAGTCAACCCGCAGTTGCAGGGAGAGCCGACCACGGGACGGCCGGCGGCGGTCGCCTGGCGGGCGAACACCGCCGACCCGCATGTGGTCTACCCGGCCGGTGACGCGGTGGTCGTCACAGAGAACGGCCAGCGACGCTTCCGGGCGCTGTCGACGGACAACGGCGCGACGCTGTGGACGGCGACGTTCGAGGAGCCGCAGAGAGCGTTCTCGGGGGACGTGATCGTCGTGTTCCCGTTGTTCAGCGACGACACGCT
>JAHENP010000254.1 GCA_018609965.1 Haloferacaceae archaeon | reverse complement strand
TCTGCGACCGTCACTCCCGGCGGTGCGTCGTAGCTCGCGGCATCGCGGGTCAACGCCGTCACGTTGTGGCCCGCGTCACGGAGCGTCGGGACGAGCCGACTCCCGACGAACCCCGTCGCTCCCGTGACGAGTACGTCCATACGCGCTGTTGGTGAGCCACCGGGATAACGGTTGGCCACCGGCGTCTCGTCTGAAAAAAGGTAGGCTCAGGGAGCCAGAAGGCTACTCCGAGTACGAGTAGAGCGTCTCGCTCCTGTAGGTCTTTGAGTCGTACGCAGCACCAAGCAGGAAGCGACTGAACTTCGAGCGGGTGACTGCGCGCATCACGTCGTCACCACTGTTGACATTACTACTGTACTGTGCAACACTGGCGTATGAATTGGATTTTGTATTATCTCTAGAGGATTTAAATAGGGTTGACCACTGCGATAATCTGCTGTTGACATTGAAGTCCAGTTCGGCTTCAACAACGTTCCATCCCACACCGACACCGAGACTGCCGGGACCCGCACTGAGGCTGAAACTGTTGACTTGGCTGTCTACAGTCCCCTTTGGTTTCGCACCAACCGAATCAGGGTCTTGGCTGGTGTTCTCGTCGAACGCGTGTCGATTGTACGCAGTGTCACAGACGTGGTTGTTGCTTCCAGGGAACGAGGTTGACGGGTTACTTCTGTGGAAGCTAACCACACCGATATCGTCTCCGTCGTAGAACAACTGATCTTGGACGCGGAGCCGTCCGAAGTCGTCATCGCCGATTCGGTCGTAGCCGTCTTCTCTCCGTGGCTCGTATACCTTGTTCTCGCCGGTAATCCACGGACACGGCCACCCCTCTAGCGTAGTGTTATTTATTAGCTCTTTTTCACTGCATCCCGAGCTGGCCTGTATCTCTTCTGCCGTCTGGACAGCTGTCGTGTTACCAGTCAGGTCGGCACCGATATTGTTGACCCTCTGGTGGGCCAATTCCGTGATTCCACTCTGGTCTGACTTCGGAGTCGCCGTAGTGGTGTCGACATCCGCGGCTTCTGGTGGTTCTTAGGATAGCAAGCGGTGATACATCTTCCGAGGCGAGCTGGTCTGTCCGTATCGGCACTGACTGACGACGGCGGACCACTCTCTCTTGTCGGTCGATCACTACTAGACGTGTCTCCCCGCCGCGTTCACCGGCGAGAACGTACGCAGCCGACGGGGTGAGCAGTGGTCGGGACGGTCGCACGTCTCCGACCGTCGTCCGCCACTGTTCACGCCCAGTCGCCGCGTCACGGACGAGGATCGTCCCTGCGGGAGCCGCGCTCCACAGCCGTCCGTCACTGACGGCCGGGAGCGACTCGCCGCTTGCACCCCGCGCCCACAGTCGGTCGCCCTGTCGACTGAACGACGTGAGCGTCCCTGCGGCCGACAACGTGTACACTCGTTCGTCACCGACGACGGGCGGATGTCGACAAGGACCGGTGTCGCCGCGCCACCGGACAGCGCCGGTCGCCGGGTCGAAGGCGACGAGTGAGTCTGCGTCGTACTCGATCGTCCGGACACCACACAGTAGTTCGTCGTCCCCTGCGAGTTTCGAGACCGTGTACTCGAATCGAGTGCCGTCGCTGAAGTTCTCCGTCTTCCAGCGACGCCGGCCGTCGCGTGGGTCAAGCCCGAACAACGTGTGGCCGCTGGTGGTACAGACGAGTCCGCCGGCGAGCGTCGGGTATTCGCCGTCATTGTACCGCCAACACATCGTCCCGTCACTGGCGTCAAGCGCCGCCACACCGTCGCCAAACGAACAGATCACGGTCCTGCCAATCGCCAGTAGTGGGCCACCTGCGTCCTCTGTGAACCAACTTTCACCTTCTGGTTTCGTTCCGATGACTCCACGGGCTGAACCGGCGGGCGCGCCAGGGATGTCAACCCGAATGCCTGTAACCGGGTAGACGATGTGGTCTCTCGACGCGACAATTCCCCACTGGCTTTGCCTTCCGTTCGGACCGATCTGTGTGACATCTCCGTCTGCACTGACTCCGAGGTCCCGGTCGAGTGATCCAGTCCGACTGGATTTTCCGTGTTGTGTTGGCCATGTCGCTGCCTCACTAACTTTTGCATCACGGAAATAAACCCTGTTACCAAGCTCCAGTTGTCCTCTCCGGCGAACTGACTGGCACCCGGCCACTGCACCCGCTACTCCACACGTCATTATTATGGCCTTTCGTCTGCTAGGCATTGATCAAATTTGTTGGTGCAACTATAATAGTGTTGTCCTCTCTTATTATTTCTTCCCCCTCTGCGCGGATGTGATCCATGAGAGAACGACCCCCTCATTTCCGGTGGAGACCCGACGACGCCGCCGGCGTCGGCGATTTCTCCGTTCTGCACGGTGACGACCCGTGAGGGCCGCTCCCGTACGGAGGGCTCCAGAGGCGTCTGTAGCCGGCTGGCGAACGCTTTTGTCGCCGGTCGCCCCGGGCGGTGGTATGGAGACGGACGACGACGCGCCGGACGTGGCACGCTACCTCGCGGTCCCGGAGGTGCGGGACCCCAGCTTCACCCCCGACGGCCGGCTGTTGTTCCGGGCGGACACGAGCGGGACGCCGCAGGTCTGGACGGTAGACGACCCCGGCGGCTGGCCCCGCCGGCTCACCCCCCACGAGGAACGGGTGTCGACGGTCGCGGCGTCCCCGACCCGGGAGGCGTTCGTGTTCGGGATGGACGCCGGCGGCGACGAGCGCGACCAGCTCCACTACTACGATCTGGCGAGCGGACGGGAGCGAGCGCTCACCGACGAGCCGACGGCGAACCACGCGTGGGGTGGCTGGGGACCGGACGGACAGCGCGTCTTCTTCACCGCCAACCGCCGGGAGACGGGGCGGTTCGACGTGTACAGCCTCGATGTCGGCGACGCAGACGCCACCCCGCAGTTGGAACTCGCGGGCCCGGGCGGGTGGCTCCACGTCGGCGCGGTCGGCCCCGACGGCGACCGGCTCGCCCTGTTGGAGCCCCGCGCGAGCGACGACGTGCGGCTGTCGATCCTCGACCGCGACCGGGGCGCGCGCCAGTCGTTCGGGAGCGACGCGCCGGCGCGGTACCACAGCCCCGTCTTCGACGGCAACGCCGGTCTCTACTGTATTACCGACGAGGGTGCCGACACGGCGTACGTCGGCCGGTTCGACCTCGACACCGGGGAGCTGACCCGCGTCGCGGGGTTCGACGACGGGCTCGGCGGCCCGACGACGGACGCCTGGAACGTCGACGCGCTGGCGCGCCACGAGAACGGCGCGCTCGCCTTCTGCCGCAACGTCGGCGGCTACAGCGTCCTCCACCGCGGCCGCGTCGACGGCGAGTTCACCCAGACCGCACGCGTCGAGACGGACAGCGTGGTGTCGGATCTCACCTTCGGCCCGGACGGGGAACGGCTCGCGGCGACACACACCACCCCGACGGAGCCGTACGGGGTCGTGGTGTACGGCGACGAGTCGGCTGTGGAGACCGACGTGTCGGCAGGCGAGCGGTGGACGCCGGTCGGCACCTGCGGACTGCCGGCGGAGACGTTTCACGCGCCGGAGACGATCCACTACGAGACGTTCGACGGCCGCCAGATTCCGGCCTACTGGACGCTCCCGGCGGACACGGACGGGGCGGTGCCGGTGATCGTCGACGTGCACGGCGGGCCGGAACACCAGCGGCGGCCGTGGTTCGCTCCGATCAAGCAGTTCTTCCTCGACCGAGGGTACGCCGTGTTGGAGCCGAACGTGCGCGGCTCGTCGGGATACGGGGACAGCTACGCCGCACTCGACGACGTGGACCGGCGGATGGACGCGATCCGCGACGTGCGGCAGGCCGTCGACTGGCTGGCCGACCACCCACAGGTCGACGCGGAGCGTGTCGTCGCGTACGGCCGGTCGTACGGCGGGTTCGCCGTCCTGGCGGCGATCACTGAGTACCCCGACCTGTGGGCGGCCGCCGTGGAGTTCGTCGGGATCGCCGACTTCGAGACGTTTCTGGAGAACACCGGCGACTGGCGGCGGCGTCACCGCGAGGCGGAGTACGGCTCGTTGGCCGACGACCGCGAACTACTCCGTGAGATCAGCCCGCTCGGGCAGATCGACCGGGTGGCGTGCCCGTTGTTCGTCCAACACGGGGCGAACGATCCACGGGTCCCCGTGAGCGAGGCGCGACAGGTGATCGACGCCGCACGCGAACAAGGGGTTCCAGTCGAGTCACTGATCTTCGACGAGGAGGGCCACCACACCACCTCGCGGGCGAACCTGATCGAACAGTTCGAACGTGTCGCGACGTTCCTCGCGAAACACGTCTGAGTCGGGCGACGACACTGATCGACGAGAGGTTAGAGAGACGACAGTGTGGCGCCTGGTAGACGCCACGAGACCGCGCAGCTAGCACACAGCCCCGCTCGGTAAGGGCGGTCGGTCGACGGACGGCACGGTCCCCGGGCGCGCGCCTGCTCCGTCGCTCCACACCCGCTCACCGTCGCGGGCTGCCCGGCCGTAACCGGGTGTCTCCGTACAGGACCGTCTGGATAATAAATATGCCCGACTCTTTACCGCGGTTTACGACCGCCCGACTCGCTTCCCAGTGGCTGAAAACCGGAGGCTCCGGGTGATCGCGAACCGCACGACGGCACCGGGTTCCACTGATAATTTCGCAATTGGAAGGTGAACACAGCCTCAGCAGCCGGTGTCGACGGGGCCGCCACGCTCCCGCCACTCCGTCAGGCTCCCCTCGTAGAAGCCGACGCGGTCGTACGAGAGCTGTCGACAGACGAGGTACGTGTGGCTGATTCGGCGGGCGGTGTTACAGTAGAGAACCACCCGGCGGTCCGGCGTGATCCCGTGGTCGGCCAGGGTCGTCTCCAGTTCCGCCCGTGGGCGGAGCCCTCGCGTGCCGTCGGTGTCGACCAACTCCCGCCAGTCGAGTTGGACCGCGCCGGGAATGTGGCCCGCCTCGTACTCTGCCGGTTCGCGGGTGTCGACGAGCACGACCTCGTCGTCGTCGATCGCCGCCTGGACCCCCTCGAAGTCGACGAACGGGTCGGTCGTCCGCGTCGGCTCGTAGCTCGTCGTCGCCGGCTCAACGGCTTCTCGTGACACCGGCCGTTCCCGGCTCCAGGCGCTGTAGTCGCCGTCGAGGAGGAACAACCGCGACGGGTCGTGCCCGTACGCGAGCGCGGTCACGACGAACCGCGCCGCGAACACGCCGTGGGTGTCGTCGTACGCGACCAGTGGGTCTCCGCGTTCGACGCCGGCCGCCGAGAGCAGTTCCCCCCACCGGTCTGGGCTGGGCAACATCCCGGCGGCCGCGGTGTCGTCTGCGCTCCGGAACTCGTCGAACGGGATCGACACCGCTCCGGGGAGGTGGCCGATCCCGTCGAACTCCCAGCTGTCGCGCACGTCGACGAGCTGTCGGTCCTCGCGTGTCGCGACCGTCTCCGAGTCGAGGAACACGTCCATACCCCGTAGTTGACACCCCCGACTCTCACCTCTTACGACCCCGACCCCGTCCGCCGAACCGGCAACAATTTCTTGATGTTTGTTGCCGCCAGCGCCGGTCAGGTGTCGGTCTCCCCCGTCCCCCGCGCCCCGCTCGGGCTCGCGGCGAGCCACGCTTGTGGCGGCGCGAACAACGGCGAGAGTACCGGCAACAGTTGCCCAAAAATCCGACGAACGGCCGCTCTCTCCGGCGTGTCCAGTGTTTATGTCCCAGGCGGCCGTACCGTCAGTTGCAATGTCAGACTACGCAAACGACGTGCTCGTGAGTGCGGACTGGGTAGAGGAGCGACTCGACGAGTTCCAGTCGGACGACCCGGCACACCGACTGGTCGAGGTGGACGTAGACACGGAGGCGTACGACGAGAGTCACGCCCCCGGGGCGATCGGCTTCAACTGGGAGACCGACCTCCAGGACCAGACCCAGCGGGACATCCTCTCGCCGGAGGCGTTCGAGGCGCTGAACGCCGAGCACGGTATCAGCAACGACTCGACGGTCGTGTTGTACGGCGACAACTCCAACTGGTTTGCCGCCTACACATACTGGCAGTACAAGTACTACGGCCACGACGATGTCCGTCTGCTCAACGGCGGTCGCGAGTTCTGGCTCGACAACGACTACTCCGTGACCGACGAGGTGCCGGCGTTCTCCGAGACGAGCTACGAGGCCGGCGAGCCGGACGAGTCGATTCGGGCGTACCGCGACGACGTGGAGGACGCCATCGAGGCAGACACCCCGTTGGTCGACGTTCGCTCGCCCGAGGAGTTCACCGGCGAGATTCTCGCC
>JAHENP010000253.1 GCA_018609965.1 Haloferacaceae archaeon | reverse complement strand
GCCCCAGCTCTCCTTCTTTTTCAACTCCCACAACTCCATCTTCGAGGAGGTGGCGAAGTTCCGCGCCGCTCGCCGCATCTACCAGCAGGTGATGGACGAGTGGTACGACGCCGAGGAGCCGGCCTCGAAGCGGCTGAAGTTCCACACCCAGACCGCGGGCCAGTCACTGACGGCTCAACAACCGCTGAACAACATCGTCCGCGTGACGATTCAGGCGTTGGCCGGCGTTCTCGGCGGGACCCAGAGTCTCCACACCAACTCCTTCGACGAGGCGTTGGCGCTCCCCTCGGAGAAGGCCGTCCGGGTGGCGCTGCGGACCCAACAGATCATCGCCGAGGAGTCCGGCGCGGCCGACTCCGTCGACCCACTCGCGGGCTCGTTCATGGTGGAGAGTCTCACCGAGGAGGTCGAGGAGAAGGCGATGGCGTACATCGAGGAGATCCGGGAGCTGGGCGACGGATCGGTTCGGGACGGCGTGCTCCGCGGGATCAACGAGGGGTACTTCCACCGCGAGATCCAGGAGTCCAGCTACGAGTACCAGGAACGGGTCGACGCCGGCGAGGAGACAGTCGTCGGCGTCAACGCCTACGAGATCGAGGAGGACACCGAGCCGGACCTGTTGTCGGTCGACGAGGAAGTGCAGGACCGCCAACTGGAGCGGTTGGCGTCGGTCAAGGAGGAACGCGACGACGACGAGGTCCGTGAGCGGCTGGCGGCGTTGGACGACGCGCTCGACACCGACGAGAACGTGATGCCGTACATCGTCAGCGCGGTGAAGGCGTACGCCACGATGGGGGAGATCATGGACGTGTTCGAACGCGAGTTCGGTTCCTACCGCGAGACGGTCGGGCTGGCGTCGTGATCACCATCGAACCACTTCCCATGCAGCCACTCGTTGCACCACAGGTTACAACTGTTCGACGTTCACCGCCTTGTCGTCCAGATACACGCCGCCGGACCCTTTCGCCATCCGGAGGCCGTGGTAACGGACACCGTGACCCGTGAGCCAGCCGGCGGTCTCGCCGGCCACGCGCCACGGCCGGGCGGTCCAGATCAGGATCGTGTGGCCCCGTGCGTACAGTTCGTCGACGATCTCCGCAACCCGGTCGTCGAGTTCCGGTCCGAGCCCGTCCTCCCACCACGGGGTCCCCTCGCCGGTCGTCAGCGTCTCGTCCACGTCGACGGCGATCCGCGCCGGATCGCGGTCGGCACGCCCCTCGATGGCGTCTGCGATCTCCGTCGGCGGCGCGTCGTCCGGCGGGTCCGACAGCCGCAACAGTCCGTCTTTCACATCTAATGACACGTTCGACGGCGAGAAGCCGGTTGTGGTCCGTGGCGCAGACAGCTCCGCACGGACCGCCACGCTCAGGCGGCTCGCGCCCGGACGGTCGGGTGTGCCACACACGACCGGGAGCGGCTGTCGGATCTACTACGAGACGGACGGGCGCGGCACTGTCGAGGGGACGGCGGCGGTGGTGTTTCTGGGTGATGTGGGGTTCGGTCCGTGGCAGTGGGCCTGGCAGGCGAGCGCACTCGCCGGACCGTTCCGGACGGTCGTGCCGACCACGCGGGGTGTCGGGCGTTCGGACGCGCCACCGGGGCCGTACGCGGTTGAGGAGTTGGTCGCCGACGTGGACGCGGTGTTGTCGGCCGCCGGCGTCAACTCGGCACACGTCGTCGGCTGTGGGCTGGGGGGCCATGTCGCGATCCACGCCGCCCGCCAACTGGAGCGGCTCGACAAACTCGCACTCGTCGGGACGACCGCGGAGCCGACGGCGTACGACACCGACGTGCTCGCGGCCGATCCGGCCGACGAGACGGCAGTTCGGGCGTCGCTGGCGGCGGGGCTGACGACGTCGTTCCGGGAGGCGAACCCCGAGGCGGTCGACCGGATCGTCGACTGGCGGACCGCAGAGGACGCGCCACCGGCAGTCTGTATGGCGCAGGCGGCGGCGTTCACCGACGCGACGGAGTGGCTCTACGAGGTGACAAACGAGACGCTCGTGCTCCACGGCGAGGCGGACGCGGTGGTTCCCGCCGCGGCCGGTGAGCGGCTGGCCGAGGACCTGCCACGCGGGGGGTTCCACGGGGTGCCGGACGCGGGCCACCTCGTCGGCGTCGAGGCTGCCCGGACGGTCAGCGACCGACTCCACGCGTTTCTGGGGTGAGCCGGCGCGAGCCGTTTCGACTGCGTCGAGTAGAATCACGACTACGCCGGCGAAACCTGTTTCGGGGTTGGGTTCCCACAGGGGTTCGTGAGCCCGGACGACGAGACAGAAGACGAAGCAGAGTCGTCGGCTGCCGACAGGCAGCGAGAGCCCCAGCGGGTGATCGACGCCGACGCCGACGTGGCGGTCGACCCAGCAGAGGGAGCGACCGCCGACGCCGAGACGGACGACGCCGACGGCGGTTCTACCGTCGCCCCCACTACAGACGACGACTCTGCCACCACTGACGAGGACTCTGTCACCACTGACGACGATTCCGCCGGCACCAACGAGGAGCCGGCGTCCGACACAGAGAGAGCGGAGACACAGACACGGGCAGACCCGAACGACTCCAACGAGCCGGCGATGCGGTCCAGCGACGGGCCCCTCCTCGGCTACGGCGGGTGGACACTGCTGATGTTGTTCCTCCAGGTCGTCGTCACCGTCGCACTCGTCGGCGTGACGGCCCAGTCGCTCCCGGCCGTCGACGCGCCGCTTGTTCCGCCCGGCGTTCCCTCGTACGTGTACGTCTACGCCGGGGTCGGCGCGGTCGGCTACACGTTCACCCGAGCGGTCACCGTCGACGTGACGACCGAGCGAATCGGCGACTGGACGGTTCGCATCTTCGCCGCGTTACCGTTGGCGGCCGCGACGTATCTCCTGGCGACGATTGCTGTCGCGGGCGGCACCGAGGCACTCACGCGACGACAGCTCGCGTTCGTGGCGTTGCTCACGGGACTGTTCGTCAACACCGCGTACGCTCGACTCGACGCGGCCGCGGAACGGCTCCTCGGCCCCTCGCGGTGATGGCCGGCTCTCGGCTCCGAGCGGCTACGTGGCTCGCCGCGCGCAAGACACTTGTCGGCGCGTCGGCGACTGTCGCGGCGTGACTAACCTGCGATTCGCCCTACTGAACGCGTCACACGAGGACGCACACACGACACGGAACTTCCGACGGGAGCTGGACGCGACGCTCGTCGAGTTCGACGCCACCGACGGTGACCTCCCCCCGTCGGTCGACCCCACGACCGCCGGCGACCCCGGTGCCGGTGAGTTCGACGCCGCGGTCGTCACCGGCTCGGCATCGTCCGTCTACCACGACGAGCCGTGGATCAGTTCGTCCGTCGAGTGGGTCGCCGACGCCGCCGACGCCGGGCTCCCGGTGTTGGGTGTGTGTTTCGGCCACCAACTGCTCGCGGCGGCGCTGGGCGGTCGCGTCGCGTCGATGGACGGCTACGAGATCGGCTACAACGAGGTTCACCACCACGCCGACGGCGGGCTGTTCGACGGGATCGACCGGACGTTCACCGTCTTCACCACCCACGGCGACGCGGTTGTCGAACTCCCGCCGGACGCCACCGAACTCGCCGCGAACGAACACGGCGTCCAGGCGTTCCGAGCGGGCAACTGCTGGGGTGTTCAGTTCCACCCGGAGTACGACCCCGAGACGGCCGCACACGTCACCGACGGGAAACGCGACCGGCTCGGCGACGACCGTGTCGAGACCGTCCTAGCGGGTGTGACGCCCGACCGCTACGAGGCCGCCTGTGAGGCCAAACAGCTGTTCGATAACTTCTGTCGGGCGGTCCGCGAGCCCGAGCGGGTCACGGCCGACTGAGCGGAGCCGGTAAACGGCAGGCTGTCACCGCTCAGGCTCCCACCCGCCCTCGTCGAGTGTTCGTTGGACGGCCTCCTCGCCGACGGCGGCCGCGAGCCGTTGGAACCCCTGTCGATCCGTGCGGTCGTCGGCGTTGGCGACGAGCCGCGAGACGATGAACTCCGGGGTGGACTTGCCGAGCGTGCCGAACCGGGGCTGGTAGTCGACCCGCAACGCCAGGTCGTCGGTGAGCCCCTCGGCGAAGATCCCGTCGATCCGGGCCGTCTCCGGCAACGGCGAGAGATCCTCCGCGAGGTGGGTGACGTACACCCCGACCGCGCCGCGGTCGACGGTCAACTCGACGAGCCCGTTGAGCAGGTCTGCCGCACGCCCCGGCTCGGTGATCGCCTCGAACTCGTCGACGAGCATCAGCGTCTGGCCCGCGCCGGACAACGGCGGGACGATCGACCGGAGCGTCGACTCCAACACGCCGGCGTTGAACGAGGCGTGCCGTCGGTGGAACACCACTTCGTCGAACCCGCCGACGGTCGCTGCCGCTGCAGGCACCGGCAACCCCATACTCGCGAGCAGTGTCACCTGACACAGCGTCTCCAACAGGGTGGTCTTTCCGCCGGAGTTGGCCCCCGTCAGAACCGAGACGCGGTCGCCGGACGGCACCGTCGGCGTGGTCGCGTCACTGTCGACGCCTGTGTCGCGACTGCCACCCAGCCCGTGATCGCCGACACCGTACGTGATCGGCTGAACCTCGCCGGACACGCCGAGGTTGCGCGCACCCCGAACCGCGATCCCGTCGCCACCGAGTTCGGGACGGACCGTGTCGTACTCGGCGGCGAACCGGGCCAACGACAGTTGGAACGCAATCTCGTCGACGGCCGTGACTGCCGTCTCTACGTCCGTATCGGCGGCGTCGACCGCCGCCGTTAGCTCCGCCCGTACCGTCTCCGCGCGGTCTGCCGCTCGTGTCTCCAACTCCGCGGCTAACGCGCGGAGCGTCTCGCTCACGAAGTCCGCGGCGTCACGCGCTTCCTCGGGGGCGACCGCCCGAACCTCCCCGGTCCCCAGTTCCGTCTCGCTCGCGACGTACTCGACGGCCGCCGACTGGAACGCGTCTGCGTCGCGTGCCCCCCGGCTCCGGACGGTCTCGACCACGTCCAACGCGGAGTCGCGTAAATCGACGGCAGTGTCGCGCTGCGCTCGGAGGCGGTCGAGTCTGTCGTCGGCGCCTGCCCGCACCGTCTCGCCGTCGAGCGCGCCGAGCGCCTCTGCGGCCCGTTCGAGCGCGTCCTCGTCGACATCCGCCAACGCATCGAACTGGTCTCCACAGAGTCCCGCCGCCCGGAGGTCCAACACCGCCTGCACCGCCGCACGGTCGGTGTCGCCGCTCTCGTCGTAGCGTTCGAACGCCGTCTGCACGGCCGTCTGTGCTTCGCCGTCGAGGCTCGTCCACGCCGTGCGGGCCGCGAGCACGTCGTCGAGCCGTGTCTCCCGGGCCGGGCGGTCCGGCAACGGCGTCAACACCCGAATCCGGTCGGCGGCGTG
>JAHENP010000252.1 GCA_018609965.1 Haloferacaceae archaeon | reverse complement strand
CGGGTGTCCGCCGGGCGGTCTCGAACGGCTGGTCCAGCCCGCTCTCGTGGGCCGTCAGAAACGGGTTATCCGAGAACAGCCCCGTGTCGTACCCCGCCGCGGCCAACTCCTCCCAGATCGTGTGGCCCTCGGTGAGCCGCTCGGTGATCTCGAACCCGTGGGCGGCGGCGTCGGTGCCGGTGAACATCGAGACGTGGCTCGGCACCGTCCAGTTGCTCGGCGCGCGAGCCTGCGTGTAGACCGTCGACTCCGCCGCGAACTCCGAGAGAAACGGTGTCGTCTCCCGCCTGTAGCCGAGGAGGGAGGTGTTGGCGGCTCGCAGACTGTCGGCGACGACGAAGAGAACGTTGGTGTCTGTCACGTCGACCGGGAGGGTCGGCGTGGGTTTAGGCTGCTCGCTGTGTCACTCGACTCTGACCGTCGTGTCGACGAGCAGGCTGTCCGACGGCTGGTGGATAACGCGAACGTCTACCTCAACTGGGACGGACGACCCACCGGAGAATGGCACTCTATCACCAACGGCAACCCGTCTGTTGATACTACTGTTCTCGATGAAATCATTTGTCGAGTTATCTGCGACAACCCGGAGATTGCCCCCGGTGAGCGGGTCACCACCGTCGTGTGACAGCGTGACGTTGATACCACTTCCACTCGCATTCTCCGATGCTTCGACATCTAACGTCACCTGCGGTGTCTCCTCGATGTCCCCACCGATCCCGAGCACGAAGCTCCCGATGACGGCCGCGAGGATCACCGTGATCGCGACCATCAGAATCACCCCGATCACGGGGCTGACTGCACGCTCCGATTCGTTCGTCCACGCTCTGAGTTTCTGTATCATTGTTGGTCTGACCGACCCGCGGAACCACTGTCTACGATGTCTCGCCTCCGAGACCCCCAGCGGCGGACACTGACCCGCACGTCGTTGGTCACGCTATACTCCGCCGGCACCACTTAAAGTCTTTGCGCGGAAGTTTATCGGATTGATAACAGTCTGCACATCATGAGGCGAGAGACGAGGGCAACGTTCTTCTGTTCCGGCACACACCCGGGGTCGTGACACAACTGGCACTCGACTGGGTCCGGGAGCGTCGCGCGGCCTACGAGCGTGTGTACCCGGACGTGCCCTCGGAGACGCGCGAGACGGCGGTGTCGGCCGCGGCGTTCGCCGCGTTCGACCGCTCGGAGCCGTACCGCGGCAGCGGTTACGCCTGGGTCGTCCGCGACCCCGCGGACGCACCCTTGACCTCCGCGTCGACCGACGCGGAGCCGGACGACAGACCGCGGGTGCTCCTCCTGTTGCCGCGCGGCGAGACAGAGCGCTGGGGGGTTCCCGGCGGTGGGATCGAGTCGGGTGAGGACCACAAGACGGCGGCCCGCCGCGAGGTGCGCGAGGAGACCGGCGTCGACTGCGTGTTGGGTGACCCGTGGCTGGTTCTCCACCGCGTCTGGTCGGTCCCCGACGAGCCGAAGGCGAGCCACTCGCTGCACGTCTTCTTTGACGCGACGTACACCGGCGGCGATCTCGCTCCCCAGCCGGGCGAGGCGAACGGGATCGCGTGGTTCGCGACCCTGCCGGACCGCCTCGGGGAGTTTGCCGCCCGCCGCGGTCGCCGGTGGTCGGCTCGCGACTGAGTCCGTCGCTACGACGGCCGGATTCGCAGCGCCGTCCCGCCGCTGGCTCCCATCGAGAGCTGGATCGTGTCACCCGCCGAGACGCCGTACTCCGAGATTTCCACCTCCGTCGGGTTCGTCTCCACGTCCGTCCCCGGCGCGTCGGCGTACTCCGTGACGGTGTAGCTCCCGGCCGACAGGAACTCCAACGACACCGTCAGTTCGCGGGCGTCGCCGTTCGTCATCGCACCGACGTACCACTCGTCGCCGGCCCGTCTGGCCGTGACGATGTAGTCGCCGATCCCGGCGTCGAGAACGCGTGTCTCGTCCCAGTCGGTCGGCACCTGTTCGATGAAGTCGAACGCCGGCACCGTGTCGTAGTTCTCACGACTCGGGTCGATGTCGCCGTAGTTGGCGGCGACCGGCGAGCCCGCGCCGCGCTCGCTCACGCCGACGGTGTCGAGGTTGAACCCGCCCACGTCGCCCGAGCGGAGCTTCACCGCGACCGTGTTGTCGCCCGCCTGGAGGTCGACCGAGACGGTGTGGATCGCCCAGTCGTCCCAGTAGTTGGTGAACGACGGCGTGATCTCTCGTTCGTTCCCGTTGACCACGAGCGTCGCCTGCCCGGAGCCGAACTGGGTCACCGCCCACCGGTTCTCGTCGCTGTCGGCGGCGTACCGGAGGTGGAGGTCGTAGGTCCCCGCGCTCGGCACGTTCTTCACGGTGAACGTCGCGGTCGCGCCGTCCGGTTCGCGGCTCGGGTCGACCGGGACGTAGTGGCCGCCGAAGCTGTTGCGCCACGTGTCGGCGGTGATCATCCCGTCGAGGTCGGCCGACGACGCCTGGACGAACTCGCCGACCTCCAGTGTCGGGTCGACGTACGCCTCGATCCGGTCGGCCGCCATCTGGAGACCGCCGAGATACGTCGGGTACATCGCCAACTGCTTGCCGACGGTGGTCTCGATCCGGGCGTCTGAATCGTTGTCGGTGAACGTCGTGTCGAAGATCCCGGGCTGGTAGCTCGTCGGCCCCGCCAACATCCGCGTGAACGGCAGGGTGACGTGGTGGTCACGCCCCACGCCCGCGCCCAACTCGCCGAACCCGTCGTACTCCTGGGCTTTCACGACCTCGCGAGCGGCCACGTTCGGGTACGTCCGGTGTTCACCAGTCGGGACGATCCCCTCGTGGACCTCCAACATCTGCCGGTTGGCGGCCGCCTCCCGAGCGACGAGTCGGTGGTGGTTCACCGCCCGCTGACAGTGGTGGGTGTGGCTCGCCCACCCCCCGTTCCCGTCGAAGCCGAGTCCGGGGTCTTTGACGTAGCCGTTCTTGATCGACCGAATCCCGGCGGCCTCGTACTCGCCGAAGATTCCGTTGCCGATCTCGTCTTCGTAGGTGACGATGTTGCCCGCCGTCTCGTTGTGCATCGTCATCTCGACGCTCGGCGAGAGACTCGCGCCGTAGTCCGTGACCGTCTGCACGTCGAAGTCCGGGTAGGAGTCGTCGACACCCATGCCGAACCCGGTGCCGTCGCCGGGGTACGTCGACCAGCCCTGGTTCCACCCCTCGACGAGCACGCTGTCGATCCCGTGTTCGCTGGCGAACCGCATGTAGCGTTTCGTCCGTTCCGTGCGGGCGCCGTGGATGTACCGCGCGGGGTTCTGGCCGGCGTACGACAGCGCCGCGTCGGATTTGTACTCCCAGTTTGCGCTGCCGGCGATCATCATCCACCAGACGCCGACGTACGTCCGCGCGTCCACCCAACTGGTGTCGCCGCCGGGGAACGCCGACTCGTCCAACGGGTCCGCCAACAACGGGATCAGCTGCGACTCCACCAACGACCCTGGGGAGGTGCCGATCTGGACCGTCCGCCACGGCGTTGCGTGTGGCGCCGTCGCCGTCACCGCGGAGCCGTCCGGCAACGGCGCGAGTTCGACCGCCATCCGAGACGTGCCGTCGTCGGACACCGGTGCCAACGACATCTTGGCGTAGTCGTCCAGGTTCGACTCGTGGACGCTGAGGTAGGTGCCGTCGTCGGCCCGCATCGTCAGCGGTGTGTGTGCGCCCCGCCGCACGGGGTTGTTGTTCGGTCGGGTTGTCCCGCTCCCGGCCGGAATCTCACTGAGTGGTGACTCCGTGTACTCCTGTTCGAACCGCGGGTTCACCCACTCGTTTTCGATCCACCAACTCGTGTAGTCGCCCGCAAAGTCGAACTCCGTCGTCTCCCCGTCCATCCTGAACGAGCCGAAGCTGTCCCCGAACACCACCCGGAACCCCAGGCCGTCGTCGAACACCCGCAGTTCCAGGTTCGCCGTCCGGCCGGGTGACTGGGTCTCCGCCAGCCCGACGGTGAGGTAGTCGTACTCCTCGGAGACGGTGTCGAACCCACCCCACTCCGGCTCCCACGTCTCTGTGGCTGTCCCGCGGTCTGTCCCCGTCACCGTCAGATCCGGCCCGTTGCCGAACACACCCGTCCCGAACGTCGGCTGGCCGTCGAACAGGAAGCCGATCGGCGACTGCTCGACGTACGTCGTCCCCTCGAAGTCGATCCGGTAGGTCGGGACACCGGAGCCGACATCCACTGTCACCGCGATCGAGCCGTCCGGCGACGTGACCTGTTGAATGTCGCTGTCGTCACCCGACGTGACCTGTGCCGCGACCTCGTCTGGGACCGTCAGTGAGTACGCCGACGCGGCGAGTAACCCCGACAGCCCGCCCAAGAATCCCCGCCTGCCGATCCGTCTGCCACCGTCGCTGTCACTCTGTCGCATGCCACCGTGGACTCTGTTTCGCCACCGAATAAATGTTAGGTACAATCGTGTGGATTACGTCGGAAGGTCGACAGAAGTCACGACGAGGAACCGAGATTTGGCCTCGACTGTGACGACCCCCGAGCGTCACGCGTCTCGCCGGTGTCCCCTGGAACGAGCCAGCCGACACGGCTGTCTGTGGACCGTGATCCAGTTCTGGGCGTCCGATGGCGGGCCGTCACCCGCGCTGTCTGCACTGTGAGACGCCGCACGCCTGGTGCGTCTGCACAGTCGCCCACACCCTCCAGGTGGGTGTGGGTCGTACGAAGGAGTGTGATGAGACGGAACAACGCTCCCAGGACCGCACCGCACGGCCGACCGAACGCTCTCCCCGCTGGCAAGCGCTTCACCGTCTCCGGAACTGTCGCCGCCGCCGTCGTCGGCCACGCGTTGTTGGCCGCGTTGGTGTTCCCGGTCGCGGTCGCCGGCGCGGCCGTCGTCGCCGCCGGTGTCGGACTGGCTGTCGGGGCGGCTCGTCGCCGCGACACCGACACGCCGCTCCGACTCCTGCGCCGGGCCGGTGACGACGCCGACGACCCCCGACACGCCCTCGACCACACCGCACCGTGTCACGGCGCGAACTACTGAGGAGGCGTGACGCTCGTCCTCCCGTCGTGTTGTCTCTCCGTACCGGTGTCCGCTCGACAAGTCTCCTCGCGCGGCGGTCTCACTCCCGAACCGACTCCGGCAACGCCGCGAACCGTCCCGTCTCGCGTGCCGCCTCGATCAGTTCCCGGACGATCTCGGCTTTCGCCTCCTGGTACGGCTGGAACCCGTCGTGTTCGGCGGCCGCCTCGCGTTTGACCCGTTCGTACCGCCGCCGGTCGGGCTCGTCTGCCCGGAGGTGGTCACGAACCGCAATCTGGTTGTGGACCTGCTCGTCGCCGGCAACGTGGAACTTCAGGTACACCGCCTCCGGCGGGTCGCGCCAGTAGACGACAGTTCTATGCTCTCGGTCGGTGCGCCGCCACCGTTCGTCGAGACCGGCCACCGTGTCGGCGGCGTCCCACATCGCCGACGTGTCGTCGTACACCGCGATCACGTCGAGTTGCGGGGTGCCGGCGAGGTCCGGGATCGCCGTGCTCCCGACGTGGAACACGGCCGACGGGTCGGTGTGGCGTTCGAGCCGTTCCCGTTCGCGCTCGTACCGCTCCGTCCACACTGGGTCCGGTCGGAGTTCCATACCAGCCGGTCGACACCGGCCCTGAAAACTCCTGCCGGCGTATCTCAGCCGACGCGACGGCCCGCCGGCGAGGTGGGGGTCGTGTCGAAGACTTTTCGACCGCGGCAGTCGCAGACGCAGACGATGACCGACCGCGACTACGAGGACGTGGGGCTCGTCGCCGGCCTCGAGATCCACCAACAACTGGACACGGAGACGAAGCTGTTCTGCGACTCGCCGACAGAACTCCGGGAGCCGGCGGCGGCCGACCGCCGATTCACCCGGTATCTCCACCCGACCAAATCGGAGCTGGGGGAGATCGACGAGGCCGCCTTAGAGGAGTCACAGGTGGCCCGCGAGTTCGAGTATCTCGCGTACGACACCACCTGTCTCGTCGAAGAGGACGACGAACCGCCGGGCGAGGTCGACGAGGAGGCGTTGTCGGTGGCGATCCAGATCGCGGAACTGCTGGACGCGGCCGTGGTCGACGAGATCCAGGTGATGCGGAAGATCGTCATCGACGGCTCGAACACCTCCGGGTTCCAACGGTCGATGTTGGTCGCCCGCGGCGGGGAGATTCAGACTGACGCCGGCCCGGTCGGGATCGAGGACATGATGCTCGAAGAGGAGTCCGCCCAGAAGGTCGCCGAGACGGACGACGGGGTGCGGTACTCGTTGGACCGGCTGGGCATCCCGTTGGTGGAGATCGGAACCGCGCCGGACATCCGGACGCCCGAGCAGGCGCAGGCGGCCGCCGAACGGATCGGAACGCTGCTCCGGTCGACCGGGGCCGTTCGCCGTGGGCTGGGGACGATCCGGCAGGACGTGAACGTCTCCGTCGCGGAGGGTGCCCGCGTCGAGATCAAGGGGGTGCAGGCGCTCGACCAGATCAGCGAGATCGTGGCCCGAGAGGCCGACCGCCAGCTCGCACTCGTCGAGATCAGCGAGGAACTACAAGCCCGCGAGGCTGCGGTCGGGGAGCCGGTCGACGCGACGAGCGTGTTCACCGACACGGAGTCGGGGGTGATCCGTGGTGCACTCGACGACGGTGGCGCAGTTCACGCCGTCAGGCTCGCCGGCTTCGACGGGCTGGTCGGCCGGGAACTCCAACCGGACCGGCGACTGGGGACGGAGCTGTCGGACCACGCCAAGCGGGCCGGCGCGGGCGGCGTGTTCCACACGGACGAACTGCCGGCGTACGGCGTCACGAGCGCGGAGGTGGCGGCGCTCCGGGAGGCGGTCGACGCCGAAGACGGCGACGCGGTGGTGTTGGTCGCAGACGACCCGGAGACGGCCGCGACCGCCATCGACAACGTCGTCGACCGCGCACAGACCGCCATCGAGGGGGTGCCCGAGGAGACCCGCGGGGCGAACGACGATGGGACGACGCGGTATCTCCGGCCGCTGCCGGGTGCAGCGCGGCTCTACCCCGAGACGGACGTACCGCCCGTCGAGCCGGACGTCGCGGAGGTCGCGGTGCCGGAGGTGCTCGACGAGAAGGTGGACCGCTACGTCGACGACCACGGCCTTGGTCCGGACCTGGCCGAGCAGGTCGCGTTCGGCCGGCAGTGGCCGTTGTTCGAGGAGACCGTCGCCGGAGGCGTCGATCCGACGCTGGCGGCGACGACACTCGCGTCGACACTGACGGAGCTAGACCGGGACGGTGTGCCGGTTGACGCGCTTGAGGACGACGCGATCCGCGGGACGTTAGAACTCGTCGCGAGTGACGATCTGGCTCGGGAGGGGATCGAGGAGACGCTGACGACACTCGCAGAACAGCCGGAGTTCTCCCCATCGGAGGCGGTCGAGGAAGCGGGACTCACCGGGGTCGACGAGGCGGCCGTGCGGGAGGCCGTCGCCGAGGTCGTCGAGCGCAACGCCGACCAGGTCGCCGACGAGGGGATGGGCGCCTTCTCCGGGCTGATGGGTGAGGCGATGGGTGCGCTCCGCGGGAAGGCGGACGGCGATCTGGTGAGTGACGTGCTCCGCGAGGAGATCCAGAAACGAGCATAACGGTCGTCGCCCGACCGCTCGGGGTCGGCTAGCGTTCGTCGTCTGACCGCTCGGGGTCAGTCGGCGGTTGTTCGCCGGCCGGAACGACCGTGAACTGGTCGAGGTCGGCCGTACACCAGTGACAGAACGCCAGGTCGGGGTCGACATCGTTCCCGCAGACGGGACACGTGAGGAGGTCGCCGTCGTCGGTGATAGTGAGATACTGTTGACTCTGGTAGGCCAACGAGACGGCGTCGGCGGTGGCGACGGCGACCAGCAGGTACAACGGCGCGAGCGTTGCGGGGTCGGCGGCCCCGTTCAACAGGGCCTCGACCGCG
>JAHENP010000251.1 GCA_018609965.1 Haloferacaceae archaeon | reverse complement strand
TCGGCGACGGCCGGCACGTCACTCGCGTCGATCACGGACTCGTCGGCCGCGATCGGGACCGCGGCGTGATCGTAGACAAATCTCTCGCCTTCGGCGTTCCCCGCGGGAACGGGTTGTTCCAGAAACTCCACACCGAACCCCGCGAGCCACTCACTCTTCGCGACGGCCTCGCGGGGCGTCCACGCCTCGTTAGCGTCGACACGGATTCGCGCGTCGGGTGCGGCCTCGCGGACGGCCGCGACGATCTCGCGGTCGCGGTCGGTGCCGAGCTTCGTCTTCAACACGTCGTAACCCGCCTCGACCGCCGCCGTCGCCTTCTCCCGCATCACCCCGGTGTCGTCCAACCCGACCGTGTAGGAGGTCTTCGGCGCACGCTCCGGCGACAGTCCCCACAGTCGGTACAACGGCACCTCCAGGCGCTTCGCCGCCAGATCGTGGACCGCAATCGAGACTGCGGTCCGTGCGGCGGGGTTGCGCGCGACCCGTTCGCGGAGCCGCCGCTCGACCTCACCGAGCGCGTGTGGGTCGCCGACGGACTCAACGGCGTCGAGTAGCTCCGGGAGCACCGCACAGACGGTGTCGCTCGTCTCCCCGTAGTGTGCCGACGGCGCGGCGGCGCCGACCCCCGTCTCCGTCCCGTCGCCGACCCGGACGACCACGTTCTCCGTGGTGGTGGTCGTCCCGCGTGCGATCTCGAACGGGCGGTCCAGTTCCAGCTCCACCCGCTCGAAGCTCGTCTGGAGACTCATCTGATCGTCTCCACCAACCCGTCGGCGCCGAACCGCAACGGGTCCGTCGCCGGCGCGTCGATCTCCTCGCCGAACTGCTCGACGGCCGCCCGTGCGTCCGCGTCGTCGTCGACAGCCCGGGTGTTGAGCGAGCCGGCGACCACCTCGGTCTCGTGGACGGGGGCCGCGAACGACTCGTAGCGGTCGACGTACGACGCCAGCGAGGGGAGTGTCGTCGCCTCGTAGCCGTGGACCGCCTCGCGGCCGTGGGCGTGACACAACACGAGTGCGTCGGGTGCGGTGCCGTGGAGAATCCCACACGTCACCGCGGAGTAGGCCGGGTGGACGATGCTCCCCTGGCCCTCGACGAGCACGAGATCGTGGTCGTCGCCGACCGCCACCACCATCTCCTCGACCGCGCCGGCGGTGAAGTCCGAGACGACGCGGTCGACCGGCGTCCCCCACCCCTCGATCACGATCCCGGTCTGGCCCGTCGGGACGACTGCGGTGTCGATCCCGGCGGCCTCGGCGGCGGCCGCCAACTCCATCGTCGTCGTCATCTTCCCGACCGAGCAGTCCGTTCCGACTGTCAACACCACCTCGGCGTCCACCTCGCCGGCTCGCCCCTCGGCGACACCGATGTCGTCGGGCGGGCGGCGCACGTCGTCGAGTGTCACGTCGTGCTCGGCGGCGAGACTCGCGAACCCTTCGTCGTCGCCGAGAAAGTAGTGGAGCCCGCTGGTCACGTCACAGCCGGCGCGGATCGCCGCCTGCACGTCCGCCCGCCAGGACTCGTCGAAGCCGCCGCCGATGGGCGCGATCCCGATCAGCAGTTCGTCGATCCCGTCGACGGCGTCGTGGTCGCGAGCGGCCGCGAAGCTGTCGACGATGGGTGCGTCCTGTACGTCCGGGAGGTGGTCGGCGACCCGCTCGCCCGCCCGGTCGCGGTCGAGGACGGCGACGGCCTCACGGTCGGCGTAGCGCAACACGCCGTTTGCGGTCTTCGACCGGTCGGGGAACTTCTCGTGAGCGAGGATCGCGACGCGGTTGTCTGGCACGCTCGTGGTGTGACCGGGCGTGGTCATAAATCGGCGTGGTGGAGGTGACGCTATCGTATTGTGTACACAATATTATTTTAAATGGAAATAAATCAGATATAATAAACAAACTAATTACTTCTCTCGCTACCTACCTGACTCACGGTGGCAGACAAAAACCCAGAGGTGACAGTTGAGTGTCGTCGTCCAATTTCTGGATTTGACGGTGATAATAATACTATTTACTCGCTTGAAAGCCATGCTTTCTGTAACAGTATCGTTATTCCACACAGTTACTTCGGCCGGCTTGACGCCGAACCCTACTCGTACTTACGTGTTTCACCGGTGTCTACTGACGATCATTGTGAGGGTGCTGTGCTCTATGGAATTCCCTTTGACCGCAAGACGGGGCCTGACAGTTCTCTAGCCGCGCTCAGCACAAATCTCATGGAGAAGATACATCCTGACCTGGGAACTGGTGATCGTGTTCGTCTGCAGTCAATTGATTTCCCCTCAGACGATGAACTGGTTGTACAGCGTCCGTACTCAGGAGAACAACCGTCCGGATGTTATGTTAGTGAAAAAACACTAGAAAAGATCGACTGTAACGTAAATGATGATGTAGAAATTATTAATACCCAAACTGGTGGTAGGGCAGTGAATGAAGTCCGTCTTCTGAAGCTTAATGACGACTCGGACCAGAGTGTCCGGCTTAGTCTTTCGATTATACAGTCTATGGATATAAAACCTGGAAACCAAGTTAAAATACATAAAAAAGTAAATAAAAGGGAGAAACACCTCTCAGAGCGGCTTAAGAAAGCAACGAACAAGGTAATCTATGAACCGTTGGTTGGAAGTAGGACAATCAATCTCAAAGTATGTAGAGGTTTGCAGCAGGACGAAGAACGAGATATTGTTCGCATTGGAAGCTCGACGCGTCAATATCTCGGTATAGATATACAAGACAAAGTCAAAATTAGTTGGAAGGAAAAGCAGGTTGTTGCACAGTGTCTCCCCCCGACCGCAGATAACGACAGTTCCAACCAATCGCTGAGTCCAGCAGAGATTTCGATACCAAGCACACTGAGAGATAAGATCGGTGTCAATCCAAATGACACTATTGAAGTTCGTCGCGATAGTAAGTATATGTTTAAAGAACAGATTGGTCTTTCTATTCTTGGAATACTCGGCGTGGTATTTGGAACATTTCAGGTTCTCAATTCAACTGAGTGGATCCCCGTGTTTGTGAGCTTGCTTGGCCGAATTCAAGCGACTCTTTTGATTTTTGGTATAGCTGGTATTCTTTCTTTTCCAACACTCTTTTTACTTTTTTTGCCTGTTCGTAGCAAAGTTAATTAGATATAGCTTTTGTTTAAATATTAGTATGAGCAGCCCCCGGCTATCAGCCGGCCGACGACTGATCTCTGAGACGGTCCAGATAGGCTTTCCCCGTTGTCTGTCACCGGTGTCGGTCGATCCACCGACAAAACGAGTCGAAATCCACTGCGCCTGCTTGATCGGCGATGCTCTTGAGCGTGCCAGTGTCGAGTCGGTCCTGAGGAGGAACACTCACAGTACGCACCTCAGTGTCTCCGTGACTCTCGGGAGGGTACCACTTGAGAATCATATGGCTTCCGTTGGTGCGTACCCACTCGAACCCGCCTACGTTGAGAAGTACGTTTGCCACATCGTCTCCAGAAAATCGCATGTGACCATCCGGCTACTGGAGTACGTCCGGAAGCGCCCCCGAACTGTTGTCGTCGGGGTCGACACCTACCCCCCGCAGTTCCTCCTCACTCGGCGGCTCGCCCGCGCCGTGGTAGCCGGCCACCGCCTCGTCGAGATTCTCGAGTGCGGCCTCGCGGGTCGGTCCCTGAGACGCGACGCCGGTCTCCTCGTCTCGTGCGACCCACAACTCGCCGCTCTCGCCGAGCATCAGTGTGATCTCGACCGGCGACGGAGGCTCGCCGCCCGATCCGTCGTCGATATCTGTGCTCACGCGTCTACGAACGTCGGGTCGCCTCATAAGCCCACTGTCCAAGTTGGGTCTCTGTCCAGACACACGTCCGACGAGACCGAGAGTTCGCAGGCGACAACTACTCGTCGTCCGCCCGAGAGAACCGACCGTGACCAGGCTCGACGCCTCGCGGGTGGTCGGTGCCCGAGCGGCGACACTGGCGACGACGGTCGTCGCGGTGTTGTCGCTCGTGACGGGTGTGGCCAACATCCTCACGCCGTCACAGGTGGCCGGGCCGCTCACGGCGTTCGTCCCGCCGGCGGTACGGGCGGCGACGGGGTTCACCGGGACGCTGACGGGGTTCGTCCTGCTCGTCGCGGCCGCCGGGATGCGCCGCGGGCTCAGGGCCAGCTGGTTCGCGACGGTCGCGCTGCTGCCGATCACGCTCACACAGGGGTTGCTCCAGGCCACACAGCTGTCGGTGCCGTTGGTGGTCGGGACGCTCGTCGCCGCGCCGTCGGTGGCGTTCTCGCGTGGCCGGTTCGAACGAGCGGTGTCGCTGAGCCAGAGTCAACTCGCCGGCGGGGTCGCGGTCGTGGCCGTCCAACTGTACGGCACCGCCGGCGCGTTCGCGCTCCGCGAGCAGTTCGGGAGCGTCGACACGGTACTGGACGCCTTTTACTTCACGCTCGTCACGGCGAGCACAGTCGGCTACGGGGACGTGACGCCCGGCAGCCAGGCGGCACGGTTGTTCACGATGTCGGTGGTCATCCTCGGGACAGCCAGCTTCGGGATCGCCGTCGGGGTGTTGCTCACGCCGGTGATCGAGTCGCGGTTCGCGGCGGTGCTCGGACGCATGACAGACGCAGACCTACAACTGCTCGAGGATCACGTCGTGGTCCTGGGCTACGGCGATCTGACGGAACCGATCCTCACGGAACTGAGCGAGACACCGACGACGTTCGTCGTCGTCACGCCCGACCGCGAGGCGGGGTCGCGGCTCGCGGACCGCGATGTTGACCACCTGGTGGGCGACCCCAGCGACGAGGAGACACTCCGTTGGGTGAACGTCGACAGCGCCCGCGCGGTCGTCGCGGCGACGAACGACGACGCACAGGACGCGCTCGCCGTCCTGACCGCGCGAGCGATCGCGCCCAACTGCCGTGTCGTCGCCGCCGCGACCGACACGGAGAACGTCGCCAAGCTCCGCCGTGCGGGTGCGGACACGGTGGTCTCGCCCGCCAGCATCGGCGGGCACTTGCTCGTCCGGTCGGCGCTGGGCGCGGAGGGGATGGAGGAGGTCGCCGACTGGGTGCTCGGCGAGGGGGAGACGAGGGGGTCGCCGCCGGACCCCGACTCGTTGGACGACTGACGCCGGGCGACAGTCACCGGAGCCGGTGCCGGGCGGTAGTCGGCGGAGTTGGTGCCGAACGGCGGTCAGCGGAGCCGGCGCCGGAGTTCGTCGAGCGCCTCCAACAGCCCCCGCCCGTACTTCGAGAAGTCACGCACCGCGTCGTACGCCTTCACCAGATAGTAGACGAGTCGAGCGAGATCGCGCAACGGCCCGCCGCCCTCTGGGGCGTCGTCGCCGCCGTCCGCGACCGCTCGTCCCGAGTGTCTCGTCTCCCTGTCGCCGTCTGCCGGTCGAACTGGAATCGTGGTCGCCACACCCACACGAGGGGTTCCACGGACAAGAGTGTGTCACGCGAGGGCGACCGAACCCCCGCCCGTCCGACAGACGGCGTCGGCTCGCGTGTGCGTCACAGACCGCTGCCGCTTCTCCGATGTGGACGGATTACCCGAGACTGCGATTCTCCCTGGGCGACTTGGTCACAGCACCTGTGAACCGGTGAAGACGATGGTCAAGAGACCTGCCACGATGGTCAGCCAGCGGAAAGCCTTCGACACGTACGGGTGTAACCGTCGGTTCGTGAGCCGGATCAGCGCGTACGGGTGGAGGTAGTCGACAGCGGACTTCACGACACCTGCCACAAGCAGAGAGCCAAACGCGACTACCACGATGTTGTTGTCGGTTAACCTGAACAACATCGAGAATCCGAGCCGATCTAACAACAGGACTCCCCCAGTCAACAGACCAGCCACAGCCCATACCAGCCACTTTTGAGCTAACGTTCTGACCTTGTCACCACGTTTCTCGAAGAACTCCTCGACCGTCCGTCTCTGCTCTCTCGCCCACTCCTGTTCACCGCTGATTCGAAGTTTGATCTGGTTCTCGTCGTCGTCGGAGGTGAGCTTGAGTCGGTTATCATCGGCGACGACGACGAGTTCGAACGATTGGATGAAACCGGGGAGCGTGCTGTCTTCGATGATCTCGTCGACAGTGTCGTACTCGTAGGTGAACTTGTTGGCGTGTAATTTGATCGTCACTTCGGTCACGGAGTCTGTCTGCAGTAGTGTGAACAACTCCGAGAGACTGTCCTCGTCCAAGTGAATAGATTCGAGATCAGTCTCGTAGATTACCCGAGACATTTCACCTGCGGCTAGAAATGCAGACCCGTATTACTCTTTCGTAGATATAATAGTCATGAATATTAAAATGGGTAGAAGTGAGGGTGGAGTGGTCGTCACGAGCGACCGACGGATCTACTCTCTCTCCCGTCACGCTTTAGCCACCGCCAGTCGAATCGAGTAGTAATGGCACGAGCAGCCGAGCGGGCGGCACTCCAACCGGTCATCGGGTTGGAGGTCCACGTCCAGCTCGACACGGAGACGAAGGTCTTCTGTGGGTGTTCCACGGACGGCGACGCCGACGAGGAGCCAAACACCCGGGTGTGTCCCGTCTGTCTGGGGCTGCCGGGTGCGCTCCCAGTCGTGAACGAGGCGGCCGTCGCGGCCGCGGTGAAGGTGGGGAAGGCGCTCGACGCGGAGATCCCCGCCGAGACCCAGTTCCACCGGAAGAACTACTACTACCCCGATCTGCCGAAGAACTTCCAGATCACACAGTACGACGCGCCGTTGTGCGCCGACGGGGAACTGGAGTTCTCCCACGAGGGGGACCGCCGGAGCGTCCGGATTCGCCGCGCCCACCTCGAAGAGGACCCTGGCAGTCTCCAACACGTCCGGGAGGGGCCCGCGGATCTGGACGCCCGGACCACCTCCGTCGACCGCGCGGACTACACGCTCGTCGACTACAACCGCGCGGGCACGCCGTTGATGGAGATCGTCACGGAGCCGGACTTCCGGGAGCCCGCGGCGGTGCGCGGCTTTCTGGAGAAGCTCGAAGAGGTGTTGGCGTATCTCGGGATCTTCGACCCTGAAGGCGACGGGAGTCTCCGCGTGGACGCCAACCTCTCGATGGTGTCTGCCGACGACGTGCGCGCGGACGGCACCGTCCCCGAGGACGTGCTCAAAGACGCCAACCGGACGGAGGTGAAGAACATCTCCAGCCACCGCGGGGCTGAGACGGCGCTGAGCTACGAGGCGAGCCGCCAGCGCGACCAGATCGAGGTCGGCCGCGAGGTGGCCCAGGAGACCCGCCACTACAACGAGACCCACGGCAACACGGTGTCGATGCGCGCCAAAGAAGAGGAGAAGGACTACCGGTACTTCCCGGAGAGTGACTTGCCGTCGTTGCAGGTGGCCGACTGGCGCGAGGAGATCGAGATTCCGGAACTGCCGGACGCCCGCCGCGAGCGGTTCCGCGAGGAGTACGGGCTCGGGGAGGAGGCGGCCGCGAAACTCACCTCCCGAAAGACGGTCGCCGACTTCTACGAGGCGGTCGCCGCGGAGTTCGACCCCGAACTGGCGGCGACGCTGGTGGCCGACAGCCTGTTGGGCGAGCTCAACTACCGCGACCGCGGGATTGACGCCGTCACCGACCGGCTCGACGAGTTCGAACGGCTGATCGAACTCGTCGCGACCGACCAGGTGACGACGAAAAACGCCGAGGAGACCGTGTTGCGGGCGATGCTCGACGAGGGCGAGGACCCGGACACGGTCGTCGACCGCGAGGGGTTGGGGAAGGCCGCAGACGACGAGGTCGCGACCGCGGTGACGACGGCCGTCGCGGAGAACCCCGACGCCGTCGACGACTACCACGCCGGCGAAGACGGCGCACTCAACTTCCTCGTCGGGCAGGTGATGGCCGCCACCGGCGGCTCCGCGGACCCCGGGACGGTGAACGAACTGCTCCACGAGGAACTGGGGTAGACGCAGGCCGCGCCGCCGGCACCGCGGCCGCAGTTCACGAGGTCGACCCGATGCACGTCCACGAACTGATGACGACCACGGTCGTCACCGCGCCCGCCGGCAGCCCGTTGGAGCGGGCCGTCGAGCGGATGCTCGCCGAACGGGTCGGGAGTGTGGTCGTCACGCGCGACGGCGATCCCGCGGGGATCGTGACGGAGACGGACGCGATGCACGCGGGTGCGGCGACTGACCGCCCGTTCGCGGAGATCGAACTCTGGGAGGTCGCGTCGTCACCGCTCCAGACGGTCGCCCCGTCGACGACCGTCCGGGACGCCGTCGGGCAGATGCAACGCCACGACGTGAAGAAGCTCCCCGTCGTCGAGCAGCTGGAGCTGGCCGGCATCGTCACCGTGACCGACGTGGTGTACGCACACAGCGACATCGTCAGTCGGGCGGCCGACGCCGCCAGCCGGCGGGAACGGTGGGAGACGGACGACGACCGGTGGCACCTCGACGCCGGGTGACGGGGTCGGGGCAAGCGAAGCGAAACGGACAGCAAGGCGTTAGCCGTCGCCGTTCGAACGGCCGTGTGTGACAGAGACACTGTTCTTATCGAGTGGGGAACTCACGGATCTCGCGGCGCCGGCAGACTACGTCGACGCCGTCCGCGAGGCGTACAGGCAGGTCGGGGAGGGTGCCCCCGCGGCACCGCGGACGAGTCTGTTCGCCGACGACCCGCCGGGGATGTTGACCAGCTACGAGGCGGTGTTGCCGGAGACGGGCGGGATGGGCGGGTACACGTACGCCGCGGGGTTCGAGGCCGGCGACGCCTGGTTCCTGACGCCGTTGTTCGACGCCGAGACGGGCGAGCCGTTGGCGATCCTCGACGGCGCGGCGATGAACCCGTACAAGACCGGCGCGGCCGGTGCGGTCGCGGTCGACGCGCTCGCACGCGAGGACGCCGAGACCGTCGCCGTGATCGGCTCCGGCCCGCAGGCCCGCGGCCAACTGGCGACCACTGCGACCGTCCGCGAGTTTTCGACGGGTCGGGTGTTCTCGCCGACGCCTGACCACCGCGAGGCGTACGCCGAGGAGATGAGCGAGCGAACCGGAATCGATGTCGAGGCGGTCGACTCCGCGGCGGCGGCGGTGACGGACGTGGACGTGGTGATCACGGCGACGACCGCCGCCGAGCCGGTGGTCGACGCGGCGGATCTCGCACCTGGCGCGCACGTCACCGCGATGGGACAGTACGACCCCGACAAACGGGAACTGGACCACGAGACGATCAGACGGGCGACGTACGTGCCGGACCTCCGAGCGCGGGCGAGTCAAGACGCGGGGTCGTTCCTCTCGGCGGTCGCGGCGGACGTGGTCGACGAGGACCACATCCACGCGGAGTTGGGCGAGGTCGTCGCCGGCGCGGCAGCCGGTCGGACGAGCGAGACGGAGCTGACCGTCTTCGACTCCGGCGGGACAGGCATCGAGACGGTCGCGGCCGCACAACTCCTGTACGAACGCGCTGTCGAGGCGGGTCGCGGCACCACATTGGATGTCGCGCCCGCGAGCGAAGCACTCACTGGGCGGTGACCACTCCCGACCACAAAGACACCGACACGGCTACAGGAGTCTGATCTCACCGCCAGCCGCCGTCGCCTCACCACGACGGAGGAGTCGGTCGAGGAGATCGCCGGCCGCGTCACGCGGAACGCCGTGCTCGGTCGCGTACGCGAGTACAGCCTCACGATCGTCCCGCTCCGCGACCGCCGCGCGGACGATCTCGTCACGGGAGCGTGAGCCGCCCCCGGACACGTCACCCGCCTCGCCGACCGCGTCCGGGTCGACGCCGGAACGGTCGAGATACGCCCGGTCGTCGACGCCGGTCCCCTCCTCGACGGCGCGTTCCAGTTCAGCGGCGTCGGCGACCTGTTCGAACTGTTCGGTCTCGCCGCGTTTCTCCGCGAGCAGTCGCGAGCGGATCTCGACGGCCGCCTGTCGGTCGTCGCTGGTGTAGAACCGGTTGAGCTTCGTCGTCTGGTGGGTGCGCCCGCAGGTGGGGCAGTTCGCGGTGTCCTGCCCGTCCGGGTCCGCGAGCAACCAGTAGCTGCCACACTCCGTGCAGCCGACGACCGCGTACATACCGACATCTGTGTCGCCGTCGGATTTCAACCCTGTGTCGGGGGCTGTCGACTCCCGCCGATCGCCAGTGAGGGCGGGGCGGCGGGCGCCCCGCCGTCCACACCGCGGGCTTTTCCCGACCCCAGCCGAACCACGAGGTGTGTACGTCGGAATCGTCGCACAACGTGGCAACGACCGCGCGTCGTCGCTCGCGTCGTCGCTCCGCGAGCGACTGCAGACGGCGTCGGTCCGGGTGGCAGTCGACCGGGCGACGGCGGCGGCGTTGGACGTGGCGGCCACGCCCGTCGACGAGTTCGACACGACGGATCTGGTCGTCTCCGTCGGCGGCGACGGGACGTTTCTGTACGCGGCCCACGGCGCCGGCGACACGCCGGTGTTGGGGGTGAATCTCGGCGAGGTGGGGTTCCTGAACGCAGTCGACCCGGACGACGCCGAGACGGCCGTGATGCGGGCGGTCGCGGCGTTCCGTGACGGCGACGGGCTCGCGGCCCGCGAGGTGCCACGCATCGTGGCGTCGGGAGACGGCTGGCGGAGCCGGCTGGCGGTCAACGAGATCGTCGTCGGCGGGCCACGCCGCGGTCACGGCGGGGCCGTCGACGTGACCGTCCGGGTGGACGGCGACGTCTACACCGCGGGGCGGGCAGACGGGGTGTTGATCGCGACGCCGACGGGGAGCACCGCCTACAACCTCTCGGAGCGCGGGCCGTTGGTCCACCCCGCACTGGACGCGCTGGTGGTCAACGAGATGG
>JAHENP010000250.1 GCA_018609965.1 Haloferacaceae archaeon | reverse complement strand
GTACAGGTCGGCGGCGTCCGGGTCGGCCCGTTCGTGTGTCGCCGCCCCGCCGTCTGCCACTCGTCTGTCGGCGTTCGCCTCCAACAGCCCGCCGAGCTTCGCGGCCGCCGCCGCCCCCATCGCGGTCGTCAGCGACCACACTTTCTCGTCGTTTTGCCGGCCCGTTCGCCACCGGTCACCCTCATACCGGATCAGCCCCGCGACCGGCTCCTCGTCCGGGTCGCGGTACAGCTCCGTGAGGCAGTTTTCTACGTGGTCTGTCACCCGGTTCAACAACGGTTCTGGGAGTGTCGCGTCACTGGCGGCGTACGCCTCGCAGGCGTCGACGAGCGCGAACGTCGCGGCGTCGAGCCGGTCGTCCAGTTCGCCGTCGGTGAGCCGCATCCCGAACGTCCGGCTCGACTGGTCGAACAACCGGTCGAGCCCGCCGGCGACCGCGTCGGCACCCGCCCTGGCTCGCGTGCGCAGCGTCTCGCCGACCGGCGCGGCGGCGACCGCCGAGAACGCCTCCAGAAACGTCGCCGCCGTGTGGGTGAACTGCCCGCTGGCGTCCTCCCAGATGTTCTGACACGGCTCCGGCAACCCCTCGTCGTCGAGGCTGTCGTGGAGCGAGGCCACCCCCGCCCGGACGGCGTCGGTGATCCGGTCGCGGTCCCCGCGGTCGAGATCCTCGACCGTCGACAGCGTCGTCGCGAGAAAACGGACGACCGTCGCCGTCTGGTCTGCCTGGTACTCCGTGGAGTCGCTCCGTCCCTCGACTCTGGCGTTGGCCCATCCCGGCGCGAGCGAGCCGTCGGCGGCCCACGCGCGGTGTGGCCAACTGCCGTCTGCGCGTTGGGTCTCACAGTAGAACCGCGCGCTCCGAACCAGTCCGTCACGCACGTCCAACCCCAGGGGCCCGCGCGACTCCGCGAGCAGCTGGGAGATCCGGGCGTCGTCCCGGAACCAGGTGTAGCCGTAACCGCCGGAGTTTGTGAAAAACGGGTCGAACTCCGGGCCGGCGATCCGAGCGCCGGAGGGTGACTCCAACAGGTCCAACGCCCGGAGGTCGTCCCGGACGTTCTGTTCACGCACCACGTCCTCGGGGACGGCGATGTCCGCACGGGCGGTCGCCTCCCGGCGGAGTGCGCGTGCGGAGTCAAACTCCGAGGCGCAGTTGGCCAGATCCGCCGTCGCAGTCTCCCGGTCCACGTCCGAGTGGTCCGACAGCTGGGTGACCAACGAGGTGCGCCGCCCCCGGCCGGCGTCCTCCAACGGCGCGGTGACGACCACGTCGCCGGAAAGGTGGGTGTCCTCGTAGCGGTTGAGCGCCGACTCCGAGGGGAACTCGACGGGGTCGTCGTCGAGCACCTCGTAGAACCGCTCGGGCACCTGCCCGCGCACGTCGTCCAACCCCGTGGAGGCGGTGACGTAGTCGTGTTCCTCGCGGTGGAACACCTCCAACACGGGCGCGTCGTCCGGGCCGGCGTCCTCGTGGATCAGCCGCCCGACACGGGTCTCCCGCCCCTCTGGCGCGAGCGTGAGAAACGCGACCAGCCGGGCCTCCGGCGGCACCGCCCCCCGCAACTCGACGTGGGTGACGTGTGCGCGACCGAGCGTGATGTCGTACTGGTGGACGGTGAACCCGCCGGCGTCGTACTCCGTCTCCACCAACGCCGTCTCCCGGTAGTAGTGTTGTCTGACGATGTCTAGTTCGTCGAACCAGTCGGTGCCGTCGTCCGTCTCGATCCCGAACCGGGACCGGTCGACCCCGTACAGCCCCGAGAGCGCGTACGAGTAGTCGCGCAGCCGACCCCGGGGGTCGACGTGGACGAGTCGGTCCCCGCGTCCGGAGAACGCGCCCGTGGACGTGTCTGCGGCCCCGCCGTCCGACGGGTCGCGTTTGAACTCGTTCAGTGCCGTTCGCAGGCGCATGGCGACGAGTCACGCCCTACAGGTATAAAATCCCTCGTGGCCCGAGATTGTCGTACGTCGTTTCGTACTCCCGTTGTCGAACCGATCCCGTTGTAGTCTCCCGCTCGGTCGTCTGGAACCAGCACAGACCGCCCGGCGGCAGAAACCACATCACGTTTCAGGAGACAAAACACGTTCGAGTAGATGAAACAGTCGCGACGAATCGAGATCGACGTTCCACCTGCCGGCGGACGGTCCCCGTTCCGTGTCGGCGCGGCCACGTCCGTGCTCCAACAGCTGACAGACGCTCCCGAGGAGGGGTTCCGGTTCGCCAAACTGGCCGAGACGGTCGGTGTCTCCCGGTCGACGGCGTGGCGCGGGGTCCAACTGTTGGAGCGACTGGACACGGTCACCACACGCGAGACGGCACGACAGACACACGTCAGCGTCGACACGGCGCGGCTGTGGCCGACCACCCGGGGCTCCAAACACTGGTCGGCATCGTCGCCTTCGGCAACGTCGCTCGCGGGGAGGCGGACCGACGAAGCGACATTGACGCCCTCGTGATCGTCGACGGTGAATCGAACGACCGCCAGACGGGTCGTCTCGTCAGTCGCCGACGAACTCGCCGAGCGCCGGTTCCAACGGCCGGGTAGGCGGGTGGTGCCGGCTGGCGGCACCGACCCCTCCAGCGACCGGCTGTCGATCCGCCCGTCGACGCTGACGATCTGTGGCGCGACACCTACACCTCGGCAGTGACACCACCTTCCGGACGCGAGGGTGACACCACCTTCCGGACGCGGGGGTGACACCACCTTCCGGACGCGGTTGTGGTCCTTCGCCGCCGCAGTAATTTAAGTACCGGGAACAAAGTAGTACCACACAGAGTCGCCGCCGTCCAGCGCCCGGACGGTGACACGCCGACTGAGAGAAGGATGTCTGGCCCACACCGAACGACCGTCGGACAGATCGCACGGACGGTCGCGACCGACATCGACACGACCGTGGAGAACCTCCCGACTGTCGTCGAGGCGTTAGACCACGCCGACCGGACGGTCAGGCTGACGGCGATGTGGGCGCTCGTGGTCATCCCAGAGTTCCGACCCGAGGCACGCGACGGGGTGGTGGCGCAGGCAGACTCATACGCCGCCGTCGAGGCGCAGTTCGTCGTCGACGTGTTATCCGACAACGACGACCCCGACGAGGAGACAACCGGCGGCGACGGAGGGAGCGTCGGCTCCGCCACAGCAGTCGCCCCCACAGCCGACGAGACGGGTTCGGCGGCGACCGCCGACCCGTCGGACGGTAGTTCGACCACCGACGGGCCGCCGACGTTCGGCGAGGACGGTCCGGGTCCAGGCGAGAACGGGCCGAACACTGCCGAGCAGGCGGATGACGACCCGAGACGCCGACTCACACCCGAGGCGCGAGAGGTCGTGCAAACCGTCGTCGAGGAGATGTGGCGAGCACCCGAGCGGACACCGTCATTGCTACGGCTGTTGGCACACGACCGGCGCCACGTCCGACTGACGGCGATGTGGGCGGTAGCGCTCGTCGCAGAACACCACCCGACGAACGTCGACCACCTCGCCGCGCGCGCCAGACAACACGGCTCTCGGGAGGTGTCGTTTCTGATCGACATCCTCGACTACTACCACGACGTGAGCCAGACGGAGGCAACACAGCTTGACGCTACCATCGCCCCGCCGGAACAACAGCTCGACCGGACGCTGTGGGGGCCGTACATCACCTATCCGGCCGTCGAAGATCGGGTCGTCGGCGAGCAGTCGAACACGTTCACCCCGAACTCCACGACGGTCACGGCAGTCAACTCCGTCGAGTTGGTCGGGCTGTCACACCACGAACGGGTGTACGTCGTCGCCGGGACGGTCGACGACGAGTACACGAAGTTCAACCTCCACACGTACGTCCCGGAGGGACGCTACGCAATCAAGAAGTTCCAACGCGGCTTCCAGCCGGCCATCGACGGGTGGACCGCCGTCGACGGGTTGGACCACGTCGTCTCCGTCCACGCCCACGGCCGCACACCACACCCGTGGGTCGCGACGGACTACCTCCCGCGGCCGTTGTGGGAGGTCGGACAGCTCCCGCCGCGGGCGGCCGTCGAGACGGCCGTCGAGCTGTGTGACGCCGTCGCGACGATGCACCAGGGTGGGACGGCCCACGGCGCCGTCTCCCCGTGGTCGGTCGGGGTGGCCCAGACGACCTCCGCGTACGTCCCGCGGTTCACCCGCGTCGGGATGGCGGCCAACCTCGGCGGGCCGCAGGCGCTCCGGATCGACGAACGGTTCGCGCCGCCGGAGGCGCTCTCGGAGGAGTACGGCTCCGTCGGTCGGCTGTCGGACGTGTACGGGCTGGGCGTGACACTCTACCGGTTGTTGACCGGCGACGCCCCGCCGTACCCACGCGATCTCGACGGGCGGTTCGTCCCCGTCGACGTGCCCAACCCGTCCGCGACCGTGCCGGAACTCCCGGCGGCGATCGACCCGATCGTCCAGACCGCGACCGCGACCGAGAAGCCGTGGCGCTACGAGTCGGCGACCAGACTCGCACAGCAACTGCGCGGACTCCTGAAAGACAGATGACACTGGCACCACTCGTCGGGGCGGCCCCCGGCACACGACTGATCTGGTTCGTCGGGTTCGTCCTCATGGCCGCACTGTCGTTGTGGATGGCGATTGTCGCCCGTAGAATCGCGACCGCCTCCCCCGATTCCCAACGGTCGCTGTGGGGGTACTACACGCTCGTCGGCGCCGTCGGCGCCGTCGTCGGGGGTGTCGGCGCCGGCCGGACGGCGTTGGCGGAGCCGCCGACGGCCGTCGCCGCGCTCGTCCCGACGCTTCTGTTGGGGTACACGTTCGTCTGTGCGCTGTCGCTCCGGGAGGCGCAGTACAACGCCGTGTTCTCGAACACGGAGCTGGAGCGGTTCGGCGACTACCCCACCCGCCGGGGGGCCGAGGTCGGGATCGTCGTCGGGATCTTGGGGGTCGGCCTCCCGCCGTTGTTCGTCACGCCTCTCGTCTCTGCGGCGGTCGCGGTGTTGCTCGTCCCTGCGATCGTCGTCTACGGCGGGTACTTCTTCCGTGAACACCTCCGCGGGACGGCCACACAGGGCACGCTCGTCGACACGCTGGTCCGACACGTCCTGTTGACGCTGGTGTTCCTGTCGGGGACGACACTGGCGACCGCGGTGTTGCTCGTCGCGCCCGACGCCGTCATCGTCGACAGCCTCGGCGCGACGATGTTGTTGCTCGGGACGGCGTCACTCGTCGCCGTCGTCGTGAAGTTCCGGCAACACGCCGTCTCGGTGTAGTCGGGGCGACCACACACGACACTCACTCCACGAGAAGCACGTCCTCGGCCGCGTGGAGTTGTCCGAGCCACTCGTCGGACGCTCCCGCAGCGAGTTCGTCGAACGTCCGAGCGAACTCCTCGCCAGCCTCGTCGTACGCGTCAAGATCACGCCAGTACGCACGCTCGTTGTCCTTCTGGTATATCTCGTGGACGACACACGCCTCGGCACACAGTGTGTTGTTCTGACACCACGTGCAGAACGCACGCATCTTTATGTCGAGATGTCGAACCTGTCCGAGATGTGTCGCAGGGTACTTGTCGAAGGCACTCTCGGGGGAGTCTAGGAACTTCTCGACGCTCCTCCTGATCCCCAACTCTCGTGCGCCGTCGACTGCCCTGAGTGTGTCGACGGCCGCCTCTAAGTATACGACGTACCGGTCTGCTCCCCAGAGTCGATCTTCGGGCGGGTGGCCGTACGGACCCGGTCCACCCACGGTCGGCTACACCTCGAACAGGTCCTCCGCCGAGGAGTTTCGCTCCTTCCACTCGCCCGGCGCCGTTCCGATGAACTGTTCAGTCGGGTCCTCGGGCTGTAGATGCTCGGATCGCGCCGCCGGGTCGAACAGCCTGTCGAGGTCCAACTCCGTCTCCGTGGTGTACGCCGGGTACGTCCGGTAGACGTACCGGAGTAGTGCGTCCAGTGGCGTGTTGTTGTGTTCGCACTTGACCGACTGGACTGCGTCGAAGAACCGTCTCAGTCCGTCTTGTCTCTCCAGGAGTCGCCTGACCGCCGTAATTCCGTCCGGCGTGATCGCGAAGACGTGCCGCTCGTGACCCGCCGCGTTCGTCACGGTCTCGCGTTTGAGGTAGCCGCGCCGCTCCAGTTCGTCGAGATCATGGTGGAGCGACGGCGAGAACGGTCCGAATCGGTCCGCGTGGTAGTCGTACTGCGACGGCACGTCCGTCTCCTCCTGCGTGATGAAGACGAGCTTCTGGAACCGTGTTGCGCCCTCGACACTGTCACGGCCGTCGGTGTACAGGAAGGCCAACGGAGTGAGTACCGAGGTTGCCATCTGTCGTTCAGTTCCACTTTTTGTCTCGGCTCGTAAATAGCTATCCATCTACCGAGTCGCCCGAAGACGCGGGAGTTTACCGTCCGTGTCGCCTGTCTCCGCGCGTGGACTCCCCGTTCGAGGTGCTCGGCGTCGACCCGGACGCCGACGAGGCGGCGATCGACCGCGCGTACCGCCGGCGCGTGATCGAGACCCACCCGGATCAGGGTGGCTCCGTCCGCGCGTTCCGTCGGGTCAAGACCGCCTACGAGCGGATTCAGGCCGGCTACGAGCCCGAGGAGTCGGCCCCCGTCGAGCCGGCGGCAGACGAGTCGGCAGACGCCGAGGACTCAGACGAGACGGAGCCGGCGGCCGACCCGACTGTCGACCCCGACGTGGGCTCACGCGTCGAGTATCTCGACTACGAGGTCGCCGTCGACCAGGGGTGGTCGTTGTCCGATCCGGAGCTGTTCGACCGGGCGGCCGCCGCTGATCTCCCGACCCACGTCTACGGGCGGTTCCTCGCCCAGCCGGACGAGACGCTGTTGGAGGCGGCCGAGGAACGCGGGTTCGCGTGGCCGTTCGCCTGCCGTGGCGGCGCGTGTGCGAACTGCGCCGTGCTCGTCTACGACGGGGAGCTCGCGACGCCGAACGACCACATCCTCGACGACGACCTCGGCGAGCGTGGCTTCCGGCTGTCGTGTATCGCCTCACCCGTCTCCGCGGTGCTGCAGGTCGTCTTCAACGTGAAACACGTGCCCGAGTTAGAGGAGCTGTTGTTGCCGGCCGACCGCTTCGACCGCCGGCACCGCTGACACGCCGGCACCCGTCGCCGCGAGTGTCGGCCGGCGACTGCGCCTACCGCCGCGGGAGCACGACCACGCTGTCGACGGTCGGACGCGCGGGGTCGACCGGCGCGCCGACGAGATTGTCAGCCGTCACCGGCGGAGCGAGATCCACCGTGACCGGCTCCTCGCCGAAGTTCAACACGACCACCAGACCGTCGCCTTCGCCGCGGGCGTACGCGACGACACGGTCGGGGTCGCCGTCGGTGACGGTGTACTCCACCCGGTCGAGTCTGGCGTCGGCACGCAACGCCGGCTCGTCGTGACGGAGCGCCAACAGCCGGCGGTAGTGTTCCGTCAGCGCCTCGTCGGCCTCCGCCCACGCGAGCGCGTCCCGGCGGCCGAGTTGGCCGATCTCCTGGCCCGCGTACAGCATCGGCGTCCCGGGGAGCGTGGCGAGCGCGCCGGCGGCCGCCAGCGTCGCCGGCCGCCCACACTTCTGGATGTACCGGCTCTCGTCGTGGTTTTCGAGGTACAACATGAACGACGAGTACTCTGGGAAGCCGATCCGGCGGCGTTCCGCGACGGCGTCGAGCACGGACGGCGCGGGCGCGTCACCGGCGCCGACCTCCCGGAGTTGGAACGCCGTCGTCGAGTCGAAGTGGGTGTCGAACAACCCCGCTTGGAACTCCGGGATGTACGGGATGGTCTCGTCGAGCAGCCAGAACTGCTCGTCGTCGGCCTTCAGCCCGTCGTGGATCTCCCGCCAGAACCCGTTGGGGACGGCCCACGCCATGTCACACCGGAAGCCGTCGACCAGCGACGCCCACTCCTCGACCGCGTCGAGCAGGTGCCGGCGGACGGCCAACGTGTCAAAGTCGAAGTTGGCGATGTGTTCCCACTCGAAGTACGTCTCCGGCTCCCCGTCTGCGCGCCAGTCGTACCAGTCGTGGTAGTCGCTTTCGGGATTGGGACTCCCCTGGCCGACCCCCACGTCCGTCCCCTCGCCGTAGGCGTCGAGGAAGTACGGGTGTGCCCGGGCCGAGTGGTTCAACACGAGATCGAACACCACACGTAGTCCGCGGTCGTGTGCGGCGTCGATCAGCCGCTCGTACGCCTCCCGACCCCCGAGGTCGGCGGCGATTTCGAAGAAGTCCGTGATGTTGTAGCCGTGTGGCGCGTGGTCGTTCTCCAACACCGGGGTGAGCCACAACACGTCGACCCCCAGATCGACGAGGTGGTCCAACCGCTCACGGATTCGGTCGAACGCCGTCGGCTCGCCGTCGGTTGTGGTCGACTCGCCGTCGGCGGCGGCCGTCTCCGGCGTCGACTCGCCGGCGGCCGCCGCCTCGTCGCCCGCGAACGTCCGGACGTACACCTCGTAGACGACGGCGTCCAACGGCCACTCCGGCGGGTGGTACGGGTAGTTGACGGTGAACAACGCCCCGCCGACGGTGAGGTCGGCGGCCGCCTCGACTCCACCGGCTCCCCCAGTGCGCCGGAGATCGACCTGTGCCGGGACACTGTAGCTGTCGGCGACAGCGACCGCGTGGACCCGCAGTCGCTCGCCGGCCGCGTCGGCGTCGACCCGGAACGCGCCGTCGTCGACGACCGGCTCCGCGTCAAGTCGGTCGCGGTCGTCGACGACGAACTCGACGGTGGTGTCGACTGGCCCGCTCGCCGCGCCCGTGTCGTCGACCCGTGCCCGGATCACGATCTCGCCGGATTCGTCGGTGCCACCACTCTCGCCGGTCGCCTCGGCCTCGACTTCGAGATCGAGCAACGGACGCTCCGGCGTCGCCTCGGCGTCGAGTCGCGCCAACCCGGAGCCGGGGTCGTCGTCGGCCTGCGGGGCGCCTGTCGCCGCCCGCGTCGCGTCCGTCTCCGCGACCGTGTGGTCAGTCGCTGTCGGCGGCTCGGTGCCGGAGTACTGTTGTCTGGTCTCCGTCTCGCCCGGCTGTCGGTCGGCGCCGAACGCGCGAATCGTGAGGTGATACCTCTCGTCGGGCGTCTCGTGACGGACCCGGTAGCGTCCCGGGGCGTCCGGCTCGAACTGGACGACCGGCTCGTCGCCGACCGTCGCCTGCGAGGGAGCGGGTGCGTCGACGACCGTCCAGCCGTACGCCGCCGCAGCCGCCGGGTCCGGGTCGCGGGGTGCCAGTTCGATCTCGTCGCCGACGGCCGCGAACCGCGGTGGGCCTGGATGTTCCATCGTCTACGCTTCACCGGGCGGTCACTTTGCTGTTTCCCGCCGCCGACTGTTCGTCCCGACGGTCGCGTCGCCGGCGGGGGGGACACCCCCGACCGTGGGGTCAGAGCCAAGTGTCCCGCCGCCGTCCATCCGGCCGTGACAGACGACACCGAGGTCAGCGTCGAGTTGACGGTGGCAGACGGGCGCACGGTGATCGACGTGACCGGGGAGCGCGAGGCGGCCGTCGTCGTCTGGGCCGACGGCGATCAACGGATCTACCTCCCGCCGGAGGACTTCGACGACCCGCCGCGTCGCGACGGCGCCTACGGCACCGCAGACTCCCCCGTCGCCGACGACTCACCGTACGACGGGCCGCGGGCGGACAGCCCCTACGAGTCTGCGGTCGTCGACGACAGCGCCTACCAGCGCGCCGGCGACGTGCCCGACTC
>JAHENP010000249.1 GCA_018609965.1 Haloferacaceae archaeon | reverse complement strand
TCGTGCGGCCGCCATCGAAGTGAGCCCGCGGGCGGTGACAGAGTCCGTCCGGCGTTCGCGGTGACCGACGACCGTCCCCTCGAACTCCGCACACGGAACGAGCGTGATCTCCGTCCCTTCGGGTCCGATGTCGACGAGCAGGTACGACTGCGGGAACGAACAGGTGGTCGGCACCATCACCTCACGGACACCCTGTGCGGTCGTCGTCGACGGCATGTGGAGGTGGCCGGTCAACACGAGCGGCACGTCGTGGGCCGCCAACGTGTCGGCGAACCGCTCCGGTTCGCGTTGCTCCGGCGGGACGAACATGTCCGGCTCCGCGAGTTCGCGGTGGCGACGAATCTGTTCGAACATCCCCGGGAAGTTGAAGTGGGTGAGCACGACCGGCGTCTCCGTCTCCGGCAGTGTCTCGTCGAGCCACGCGACACTCTCCTCGCGGACCAGCCCCTCGTGTGAGTCCGTCAGGAACGACTCGTCACCCGCGGAGTTGAGCCCGATCAGGTCGATACCGCCCACTTCCGTGTGGAACGGGAACCCGTCGCCGGGCGCGTACCGTTCTGCAAACGTCGAGACGGGGAGATTGTCGTGGTCGTACCCCTCTTTCGGCACGTCGTGGTTGCCCGGGACGGAGTAGAACGGGGCGTCGATCTCCGCCGCCGCGAACAGTTCGTCGAACCGGTCGAAGTTCCACCGTTCCCCGTCTTTGGTGATGTCACCGACACAGACGACCGCGTCCGGGTCACGCATTGCGGCGTCTTCCAACGCGAGCCGGACGTGTCGCTCGGTGCGTTCGAACAGCTTCGAGGTGCCCGACTCCCGGGTCGAGAGGTGCGGGTCGGCGATCACGGCGAGTCTGGTCCGTTCCTCGGTGCGTGGTCGTGCGAGTGACGCCATCCGGCTCCCGCCACGACCGTCGCGGTCGACTGGTCCCATACCGGTTCGTCCGGTCGGAGCGACAAAACCCCGCCGTTGTCCCGCCGCAGGTCGGAGTGTCGACCCTCGTCACACCCGCGGTGTCAACAGACCGACACAGGCGGTTGTCGGCGGCCACACACGCCGAGTGGGTCTGCGTCGATTCTCCGTTGTTCGGGTGGGATGTACGGAGGCTCGGGAGAAACCACCGAACGGACAGAGAATCGCCAGACGGGGGCCTATATACTGGCACGTAGCCGAACGTACCGCGTATGGTAAGCTATTTTGCCTGGCTCTCCGGGAAACCACACGATGCCCGAAGACACGACTCGGCGCAGCTTCCTAGCGGCCGCTGGGACCGGGGCGGCAGCCGCACTCGCAGGGTGTAGCTCAAACGAGCCGGCGGAGGGAACGCCGGCAGAGGAGACGGACACGGCAGAACCGGACACGGAGGCGGAGGCGTCGACGGACACGCCGTCGCCGACGCCGAGCGACGAGATCGGGGAGTTCCCGCAGGACCACATCAAGGTCGACACCGAGGAGGGTGTCGTCCGGCTCGCAATCGAGAACGTCGAGCCGTCGGAGTTCGGCGAGGCCGTCGAGGCGGCGGGCTACTCCTTCGGCTCCGTGGAGTCGACACAGGCGCCGTTCGACCCGTTGATGCCGCGGGCCGACCGGGAGTGGGACCGGTACGGAGCGAACCGCGGCCCCTCCGACGAGGAGGCGGCGACCCGCGAGGAGGTGTACTACTTCGTCGAGGAGACGAACTGGGAGGCAGTTCAGGAACTGCCGTTGGTCCACACGCTGACCCAACAGATCTGGCAGGACCGCGTCGATGTCCGGATGGCCGGGACGATGGAAGACCAGACGTTCGACGATCTCGAACTGGAGGGTGACCAGACGCTCCAGCTCGCGTCACCCGGGCCGGTCCAGACGCTGGACCCGGTGAACGCGAAGGGGTCCGGCGCCGGCTACAACCAGTACAACGCGGCGCTGATGAACTTCGACAACGGTGACCTGCCGCCGGTCGCCGACCTCGCCGCAGACTACACCGTCTCCGAGGACGGGAAGACGTACACCTTCCAGCTCCGGGAGGGGGTCCAGTTCCACGACGGACAGGAACTCACCGCAGACGACTTCGTCTACTCGTTGGAACGGCTGGCGGGCGCAGAAGAAACCCGGAACGCCGACGACATCGTCGGCGGCACGTTCACGATCCAACACGAGACGACGGACGGACTCGACGGGGTCTCCGCGTTCGAGCCGGGCACACTCGGCGTCGAGGCGGTCGACGACTACACGCTGGAGATCACCTTGGAGAACGCCTTCACCGGGACGCTCTCACAGCTCGCCGGCGGGGCGTTCGCGCCGATCCCGGAGGGGTCGGTTGCGTACCCGACGGACTACGAGCAACACGGCCTCGACGGCCTGTTGTACGAGGGTGAGTACGGCTACAACGAGTTCTTCTCGACGGACGGCGACGGGCCGTTCTTCGCGGGTGTCGGCCCGTTCGAGGTGGATTCCTGGAGCAAGGGCGACCAGATCCGGCTGTCCGCCTTCGACGACTACTACGGCGACGGACCACAGATCGAGGCGATCACCTACACCGTCATCGGAAACGGCTCGACCCGGTTCCAACGGTTCAAGAACGGCAATCTGGATATGTTGGGTGTCTCCTCGTCGGGTGCGATCCCGACGGCGGAGTTCAACCCGGACCGTCGGACCATCGAGTCCGACGAGGGAACCTACGCGGTCGGCACCTACGAGTTGGACAACGGGACGACTGTCAACTACGGCGAGTCGGAGGCGTTGGACACGGACTACATCGTGTTCAACTGCGCACGCGTCCCGAAGCCGGCACGGCAGGCGATGGCGTTGCTGATCGACCAGGAACGGATCGCCGACGACGTGTACAAGGGGCTGAACACCTCGGCGTACCACCTCAGCCCGCCGGGCGCGTTCATGGGTGATACCCCCGGCGAGAACTACGAGGCACACTACCAGAACGGGGAGAACAACAAACTGGATCGGTTCTCGGACGGCTACCCGTACGGTGTCGGCGAGTCGCGCATCGCCGAGGCCCGCTCGCTGATGGAGGAGGCCGGCTACACCAGCGACGAGCCGTTGGAGGTGGAGTTCACCGTCTTCTCGGGCGATCCGGACTTCGACTCCATCGCGAAGACGCTGCGTGACAAGGCACAGGCGGCCAACATCAACATCTCCATCGTGAAGGCGGACTTCGGGACGGTCATCGGGCAGGCGTTGGACGGCTCGATGGACATGTTCTCGCTGGGCGACGGGATGGAGTATCCGGACCCGTCGAACTTCCTGCGGTTCATCCCGCCGTACGACAACCCGAGCGGGATGTTCACGCGGTGGACCTACCAGGTGCGGGCAAGCGACGCCGACCTGGGCGGCGACGACGCCGAGACGGTTCGACAGAACATCTACGACGAACTCGTCGACAACTGAACGGTCGAGAGACGCTCCAATCCGTCAGTATTTTTCCAACGGGAACGTAGGAGCGAACGTACGCGGCCAGACTCACCATGGAACGACTGAAGTACCTCACCAAACGGATTCTCATGGCGTTTCCGGTGCTGTGGCTGGGCACCAGCATGACCTGGTTCATCATCTACCAGGGGCCGGTCGATCCGGCGGCGAATCTGCTCAGTGGCAACGAACGACTGACCGAAGCGAAGTACGAAGCCGCACGGCAGTCGCTGGGTCTCGATCAACAACCGCTCGAACACTACGTCGACTGGTCGACGAGCCTCTACACGCTCGATCTCGGCCAGACGTGGCTGCTCTACCCGGGTTCGAACGTCGGCGCGTTAGTGGTGGATTTCCTGCCGCGGACCGTCTGGCTCGGCTTCTGGTCCGTGGTGATCGCGGTGTTCATTGGCATCCCGCTGGGCTTCTATGCGGGTGTCCGGTCGAACACGGTCGCCGACTACTTCGCGTCCGTCTCCGGGATCGTCTGGCGGGCGATGCCGAACTTCTGGCTGGCGGTGATCCTGTTGTCCCTGTTGGTCGGCTCGGAGGCGTTGCTCGGCTTCGACTGGGACACGTTCCTGATCGACATCCCCTCGGGGATCACGGGCAACCCCGGACTGTCGTACATGGAGGGGGACCCGATGGCGTTGTTCACACAGCCAGGACAGACGCTGGCGGCGATCAAGAAGATCCTCCCGGCGGCGTTGGTGTTGGGGTCGGCGTCGATGGGCAACGAGATGCGGATCGGGCGGACGGCCGTCGTCGAGACGAAAAACGAGCAGTACGTCGACTTCGCCCGCGCCAAGGGGGTCTCCGAGCGGTCGATCGTCTGGAAACACGTGTTCCGGAACGCGCTGATCCCGCTGGTGCCGATTGTGACGACAGAGGCATTCCTGTTGATCGGCGGGAGTGTGCTCGTGGAGTCCGTCTTCGGGATCAACGGGATGGGGAAGTTGTTCTTCGACGCCGCCATCCAGGGTGATCTCCCGTTGGTGGGATCGTTGATGTTCGTCTTCATCCTCCTGTTGTTGGTCATCAACATCGTCCAGGACGTACTGTACACGCTGATCGACCCGCGGGTCGGATACGAGGGGAGCTAGATGGCAACACCGACAGGCAGCTACACGGAGAGTGAGGCGGCACCGTTCGGCGACCGCGTCCGAAACAACCCTCGGCCGGCGCTCGTGTGGACCGGGGTGTTCGGCGCCCTGGTGTTGTTGGAGGCCGGGGCGCTGGCACAGTTCGGACTGTCGTTGTTGAACGACCTGTTATCGGTGGTTCCGGCGGTGGGTCGCGTTGAGGCGGTCGCGACGGCCAAACAGACGGCCGGCCAGTTCCCGACGCTGTTGTCTCGGGAGACGATCCCGAACCAGGGGTACTGGAACGGGCGCGCGTATCAGGGCACCTTCATGGGACTCGCGCCAGACATGGCGTGGCTGGTCCGGGCGGGGTTGATCTACCTCTACTCGTTCGGGCTGTTGGCGTGGACGGTGGTCGGCTACAACTGGTACCGCACCCACTACCGCGTCGCCGACTGGACCCCTCGTGACGACGTGGTCGACCGGTTCAGCGGCCACAAGTGGGGAATCTTCGGGCTGGTCGTCGTGTTTATGTTCCTCGTGATGGTGGCGTTCGCGCCGGCGTTGTCGCCGACGACGGTGGAGGCGAACCTGGCGAACCCCTACGAGAACAACGTGAACTACTGGAG
>JAHENP010000248.1 GCA_018609965.1 Haloferacaceae archaeon | reverse complement strand
CTCGTCGAACAACATGTTGTAGCTGAACCGGTCGATCGCGCGGTTCATGCCGATCCCGAGTTCCCCCAGATACCGGGCGTTGTCGTCGGTGTCGAACACGCCCGCGAGCACGTCCTCGTTGCGGGCGGCGGAGAACGACTCCACGCGGCCGTTCTCGAAGCGGAGCCGCACGTCCTCGATCTCGCGACCCTGGCGGTACAACGGCATATCGAAATGGACGACTCCCTCGACGGAGTCACGCACCGGCGCGGTGAACACCTCGCCGCCGGGGAGGTTCGCCTGCCCGTCGTCGTTGAGCGTCGTGTTGCCCGCGACGGACATCCGCACGTCCGTCTCCTCGCCAGACTGGATACGGACCTCCTCGGCGTCGTCCATGATCTCCACCATCTGTGCTTGGAACTCGCGTTGCGCCTCCCAGTCGATGGAGACGGCGTCGTAGACGAAGTTCTCGTAGGCGTCCGTCGACATCCCCGCCAACTGCGCCTGGCCGGGTGTCGGGAACTGGGTGAGACACCAGTCAGCTTCGAGCCGGGCGTCCTGAATCGGTTTGTTCGCGCGGTTGAACGCCGCGGTCGTCGCCGGCGACACGTCCTCCATCTCGGTCGCGTTCGGTCCACCACGCGCAATCACGAACGCGTCGGCTTCCTCGTTGAGCGCGAGGTGGTGGTCGGCCGTCTCGAACCCCTCCTCGCGGGCCCGGAGGTACGCCCGCCGCGCGCGGTCGGAGTAGTTCAGATACACCGGGTTGGCGCCGCGGTCGCCCGCCAGTTCGTGGAGCGCGACCGCCAGATCCTCCGCGGCGGCCGGCAGTCGGATCACCAGGTCGTCGCCCGCCGACAGCCCCAGCGAGTGGTCGACGATCGTCTCGGCGTGGTCGCGGATGCGTGGGTCCATTCGTCTACTCCCCTGATACGCCGCGACCGAATTACGACTTTCGGAGACTGTCGGGTGTATCGAGGTCGGTTCGAGGGCGACGCTCCCGCTCGTCGAGCCACAGCCCGGCCGCCGCGAGCGTGAGCAGGACCGCTGCCGGGATCGCGACACCCGGGACGGCACCGTCGTACTGGAGGCCGGCGAGACCGGTGGCCCAGTTTCCAACTGCAAGTACGACGACACCAGGAATGTACTCGGTGGTTACGAAGCTGTAAACTGTGAGGCCGAACATCGGGAACAACGGAGCGACTCGACTCCACACGTCTGGAACGAGCGGAAGATCGCCCACCAGACTGCCCCCCACGATCAAACAAGCAACGACGAGTGTGTATCCCATCACGCGAGAGACAATCAACCACTGTCGTCGCTCTATCCAAACGAAGAGTGACCTCTCGACGGGGGCTCGCTGTGTGTCTGTGTCTGCGTTCTCCTCCGTGTCACCACTCATATTGAACGCACCGAGCGCCCACACTGAAACCCCGACCGCAAGTACAGTCGTCGTCGGAAGTTCGAGCGCAAACGGAATCGGCTCGTTCACCAGTGGAAGGAGCTGGAGGGGACGCGAACGGAGTGAGATGTCGAGATTCCCGCCGGACACGACGGCGACAGCCGCACAGAGAGTAGCAAGCAGTCGATGATCTTCGCTGACGGCACGATCGAACCCCCAGTAGAACGCCGCCGCTACGGTGTAGCTCCGAAACACCCGCCACGCGTCGAGGTTCCCGGTGAGGTACGACAACGGAAACCCGGAACTGTACGGTCCGAGCACCGCCGGGAGCAACAGTTCGAGCAACAACACGACCGTGCCAGTCACGGTAACTGCGCGAACGAGGTAGCAGCCGACCGAGTCGAGACGCCGAACGACGGCTCGTAGCGTGTCTGTCCTGTGTCCCAACTCGTTCATCTGTGTGTCTCAGTAGAACGGATCGTAACCGAAGCTGAATCCGTTCCTCTCGTGCATTACCTGCGCTGACGATCCTTGTGCTTCGTTGTCGTTGACGGTAGCTCTCGTTGTCATGTGGAGCACGTACAGGTCGTCTGGACCCGAACTGTCGTTCCGTCGAACGTACCCGACTCCACCAGAGTCTCCGTCTTTTTGCGTCGCCGAAGTTCGCACCTGTCTTAACTCCTCTTGTGGCTCTTCGTCGAAGAAACAGCCTGTATCGAAGTGGATTCGTGCTTTCTGGATCGTTCCACTCTGCTTGCACGTTGTCCGTCCCCGTTTGTACGTCTTGCCTGCGGGTTCTGACTGTAACACATCAATCCCATCTCCAGTTACTCGCCCAACGACTTCGGCGTTCGACTCTCCGACGATTCTGTTACTGATGTCATCGTACTTCGGGAACCGGATACTGAGGAGTGCAGCGTCGTACTTTGTAAATACAGCCTCGACATCTCCGAGATACTCGGTTTGATCGTCGTCGCCGCTCCGACCCCAGCCGTAGCTGTCGCCGGTGATTCCTGGAACGTTACAGACACCGCCACTGATGACGTGTCGGGAAGTGAGCATATACCTCGTGTTGTTGTAGTACACACGGCAACAGAGAGTACCAGATTGGACTGTCTCTGGGTCCGAGTTGAGGTTTTTCATCCCCTCAAACGCCATCCCGCCGAGGTACTCGTTCTCGCTGTCCCCGTCCACATCTTCTCGTTGATCGTTGTAGCAGTCAGTCTTTCCTGGGCGCTCTTCTCGGGCTGTTCGGACGGGGACTCCGTCAACAGAACTCGGTACATCGTCAAGTACGGACACGTCTCCGTCTGACGATGCAGCTACGTAGACACGCTTTCCGTGAAGGTTACCGACAGTCGTCTCGTTCGTCTCGATTCCTACAGAGTGGATACCGCCTCTCCCCGAGTATTGCTCAGTTAGTGCCTGCTTCACTTGGATAGCCCGTTCCTTGTGACGGTACCATCGCTGACTGACGCTGACCGTCTCGCGGCTCTCGTCACCGCTCGCCAGTGTCGTGATTCGCTTCTTGCGACCGCTGTCACCGACGACCGCCGTCGGCACCCCTGCGACCCCCGAGACTGCCGCACCAGTCACCGTTCCGAGCACTCGTCGTCGTGAAACTCCTGCCGTCGAGTCGGTCCTCTCGATCATGACTGGTGTCTTATCCCTGGGCGGGAGTTATATTCTTAATTGTTTGTACTCAATATTATATACCTAGAAACAACTCTCGGAGCAGTTACTACTCTCTCCTCTCTACACCTGTCAACTGCTAACGACACGAGTGTCTGGTGACGCTATCGACGACCAGCTAACGACACGGGTTTCACCCACACGATCCACAACACCTCTAGACACCAACAAGACGATTACTCACCCGTCTCGGTGGACTCACTCTCTCCGTCCGCCTCGGCGGACCTACCACTCCCGTCCGTCTCGACCCGCAGAAGAACCACCCCGTCGTCGAACCGCCCGCGTTCGGCCGCCTTCTGCTCGCGGAGTCGCTCGACCGTCTCGCGACCCGCTTGTTCGACGAGCGCGTCGACGACCGCCAACACGTCCGCCAGTTCCTCGGGGTCACGAGCCTCACAGAACTCCGCGGTCTCCTCGCGCAGTTTCTCCGCGAGCCGTTGTTCGTACGCCGCCCCGTCGACACGCTCCGTCACCGGCTCCGCGCCGTCCGCGCGGATCACCGCCGGGATCTCGTCGCGGACAAGTTTGTCGTACTCGGGCACACACGGCCGGAATGGTGGCCGCGTCGAGAAACTGTCGCCGCCCGTCTGCCGCGGCACCGTCGTCGCCGCTCCCGCCGTCACACCGTTGTCGTCGCCCGCCTGCCGACACCGCCGTCCGCGCGCGGCGACTCAGTAGTCCGTGACGAGCTGGGACACGTCCAACATCCGGTTGGAGAAGCCGTACTCGTTGTCGTACCAGGTCAACACCTTCACCAGCCCGTCGTCGCCGACGACGTTCGTCGACTGCAGGTCGACCATCGAGGAGAACGGGAGCCCGACGATGTCCGAGGAGACGACCTCGTCGTCAGTGTACCCCAGTACGCCCGCCAGCGGCCCGCTGTCGGCGGCGTCGCGGAACGCGTCGTTGATCTCCGTCGGGGTCGGGTTCGCGGACAGGTCCACGACCAACTCCGTGATCGAGCCGTTCGGCACCGGCACGCGCATCGCCATCCCGTCGAGTTTCCCCTCCAGTTGCGGGAGGATCTGCGTGGCGGCCTGGGCCGCACCAGTGGAGGTCGGGACGATGTTCTCCGCGGCCGCGCGCCCGCGGCGGGTCTTCCCCTTCGGCCCGTCGACGAGATTCTGGCTCCCGGTGTAGGCGTGGACGGTGGTCAGCGTCCCCGACTCGATCCCGAACGCCGTGTCCAACACCGTCGCCACCGGCGTGACGGAGTTGGTGGTGCAAGAGGCGTTCGAGACGATCCGTTCGCCGTCGTACTCGTCGTGGTTGACACCGTAGACGATCTGTTTGACGAACTCTTCACCCTTCGGCGGCGCGGAGATAACGACCGACTCCGCCCCGGCGTCGAGGTGGCGGGCGGCGTCCTCGCGGGTCCGGAACACCCCGGTACACTCCAAGGCCACGTCCACGTCGTCGGCACCCCACGGGAGCGCCGCCGGGTCCTGTTCGTCGTAGATCGGGACGGCCGTGTCGCCGACCACGAGCTCGCCGTCGTCGAGTTCCACGTCGAGCCGCCCCATCGTGGTGTCGTACCGCGCGAGATACCGCATCTGCTCGGCGTCCATCACGTCGTTGATGCCGACGAGTTCGACGCGTGGCGACTCCGTCACCGCGCGGAGCACGTTCCGACCGATCCGCCCGAACCCGTTCAGTCCCACCCGCACCGGCTCCGTGTCGTCTGCCGCCGAGAGTCCTGGTTTACTCATGTTCGAGTTATTTCCTTCCCCGGGGGTTAAGTGGTTTTCTGTGCCGCGACGCCCGGTGGTCGCGGCGGGCGCGCAGTCTGACCACGCACCACTCCCGTTGCGGTTCCACTCCGGACGACTTGAATCCTCCCCAGGCGCGTGTGGGGTGACAGACCAAGCGACAGGTCGGCTCGGGAGCACACCACGCGACCGACCTCCAGAAGATCAGGCGACGGGTTCGAGTGGGTGCTGTCCGGAGCGGGCGTGTGCAGGAGACACTCGTCGTCGGCGAGACGATCGTCGACATGCATCCGGACGGCCCGGGGGGGTTGGCCGACCAGGAACAGTTCCACCGCCGGCCCGGCGGCGCGCCCGCGAACGTCGCCGTCGGTCTCGCGCGACTCGGCACACCGCCGGCGTTCTGGACCCGCCTCGGCGCCGACGGGTTCGGCGACGCGCTCGCGGCCACGCTCACAGACGAGGGGATTCCGGAGACGTTGGTCGTCCGTGACCCGGACGCGCCGACGGGGATGGCGGTCGTCTCGCTCGACGCGGACGGAGACCGCGAGTTCGTCCTCTATCTCGACGGCACGGCGAGTACACGACTCCAACCCGGTCGGGTCGACGACGACCGACTCGCCGAGACGGCGTGGCTCCACGTCGGCGGCGTCGAACTCGCCCACGAACCCGCCCGGAGCGCGGTGTTGGACCTGTTGGAACGCGCACCGCCGGAGACAACCGTCTCGCTCGATCCCAACGCTCGCCCGCAGTTGTGGACGGCGTTCGACTACGCCGACACGCTCGACCAGGTGCTCCCCGAGGTGGACGTGCTCGTCGCGTCGACTGAGGATCTCGCGCCTGCGGGCTACGACGGCCCGCCGGCGAGCGTCGCGAGCGACATTCAGGCGGTCGGTCCGCACACGGTCTTGCTCACCCGCGGCGCGGCAGGTGCAGTCGCTCACGCGACAGACGCCGCACCGTGGGGGCCGGCGGAGACGACCCACGAGGGGTTCACCGTCGACGCCGTCGACACCACCGGCGCGGGCGACGCGTTCACCGCAGGTGCTGTCCACGCCCTCGGTGAGGGGGAGTCGCTGGCGAACACGGTGCGGTTCGGCAACGCTGTCGCCGCTCGTTCGACGACCGCTCGGGGCGCGATGGCGGCGCTCCCGACCCGCGAGGCAGTGGCGTCGCTGCTGGCGTGACCCGACCGAGCACCTTTCTCCCGCGGGGCCGAACCGATTCCCGTGACAGACACCACGCCACCGGAACGGCGCACTCGCGCGGTCCAAGAGCGACTGGGCGTTCACGGCGACGACGCCGCCGTTCTGTTCCCCAGCCACAACCTCCAGTACACGACCGGCTTCTCCGAGGAACCCGGCGAACGGCACCTGCTGGCGTTTCTCCCGGCGGACGGTGACCCCGTGTTCCTCGTTCCGGAGCTGTTGGCCCAGCAGGTGCGACAGGCCAGTTGGATCGACGACGTGCGAGCGTGGAGCGACACCGAGAACCCAGCCGAGCGGGTCACGACAGTTGTCGACGACCTCGGGCTCGACGGCGGCCACCTCCTCGTCGACGACACGATGCACGCCCGGTTCACCCAGGACCTGCGCGCGGCGGCACCGCAGGCCACCTTCGGACTTGCCTCCGAGCTGCTCGGGCCACTCCGGGTTCGGAAAGACGACGCCGAACTGGACGCACTCCGGCGGGCCGCGGCCGCCGCGGACGCCGCTGTCGACGACCTCCGCGCGCTCGGCGCCGACGCGGTCGGGCTGACCGAGACGGAGTTGGCCGGGCAGATTGAGGACCGACTCGCCGCACACGGCGGAACGGGTGTCTCCTTCGAGCCCATCGTCGGGTCGGGACCGAACGGCGCGATGCCACACCACACGCACGGCGACCGGGAGATCCGCGCGGGCGAACCGGTCGTGCTCGATTTCGGAACACGCGTGGACGGCTACCCCTCCGATCAGACCCGGACAGTGGTGTTCGGCGGCGACCCCAGCGAGCGCGTCCGGGAGGTCCACGATCTGGTCCGGCGCGCCCAGCAGGCCGGTGTCGAGGCGGTCGAGCCGGGCGTGACGGCCGGCGCGGTCGACGCCGCCGCCCGCGAGGTGATCGCAGACGCGGGCTACGGCGACCAGTTCGTCCACCGCACGGGCCACGGCGTGGGGCTGGCTGTCCACGAGGCG
>JAHENP010000247.1 GCA_018609965.1 Haloferacaceae archaeon | reverse complement strand
TTCGTCGACCGTGTCGTCGACGACGCGGTCCCCGACCGGGGCGACAGAATCACTGTCGACGTGCCGTCGGTGACGATCGAGTTGGACCGAGCGCTGTGTCGGTACGCCCTCTCAGAGCTGTTGGAGAACGCGGTCGAACACGGCGGTGAGGCGCCGACCGTGGTCGTCCGCGGACGCGAGACCGCCACCGGCTCGCGGCTGGTCGTCGCCGACGACGGCCCCGGCATCCCGGCGAACGAACGGGCCGTGATCGACGCCGAGTCGGAGACGGCGTTGTCCCACGGGAGTAGTCTCGGCCTCTGGGGTGTGCAGTGGGCCGTCCAGACGCTCGGCGGCTCGCTGTCGTTCGAGGAGAGTGATCTCGGCGGGACGGCCGTCGCGCTCGAACTACCGGACCGTGACGCTCCGCTGGCCGACGACGACGCCCCACCGGGCAACGACACGGCCGACGACGACACTCCCGTGGCGACCGACGACGACGAGATGTCGGGCGACGAGAAGCTGTCGAGCGAGGAGTCGAGCCCACCCGAGAGGGACGGACGGGCGTCTGGAGAGACGGAGAGCGGGCGTCCCGCGGCGACCACCAACTCACAGACACCGGCCGACACACAGGCGACCACCGACTCACACACCTCGGCCAGTGAGTGACGGGCCGACGGGTCACACCCGTCTGTCGTTCCGTGTCGGCTCCTCGGTGAGCCGTCTCAGTCGTCGATGGCGGCGACAGCGTCGTACAGTGCCTCTCCATCGGGGAACGACTCACCGGCCGCCCGGAGCCGTTGTCGCGGCCGGCCGACATCGGCGGGCACCTTCTCCGTCTCGATCAGGCCGGCGTCTTCGAGCCGTTGTTTCGCCCGCGAGACGGTGGCTTTCGAGGCGAGATCGGCGTCCTCAGCCCAACTGCCGAGTCGGTAGAGCTGGCGCCCGTGTGTCGCGCCGACGAGCACGAGCACGGAGACGCCGTCGGTGAGATCGCCGCCTTCACCCTCGTCGGCGGCGTCCACCGCCGCCTCGAAGTCGGCCGCGAACCCCTCGCCGAGTTCCTCGCTGGCTCGCTCAAGGAGCGTCTGTCGCCCGGGGGTTCGGAGCGTCACCGGGTCGGCGTCGGCGAAGGTGGACTCGTACCCCTCCCGCAGTCGGTCGGCATCGTCACCGACGGCGCTCACCGCGCCGGCACGGTCGCCACAGGAGACGAGTGCGAACACCTGTTGGGAGCCGACGACGACCGCGTCGTCGACCGACGACTGTCGCGTCCGGATCGCGTCCGGGTCGGCCGCGAGGTCGGCGAGCCGGGTCGCACAGAAGAAGTCCCGGCGTGCCGCCCGGAACGGCTCTGCTGCCGCCAAGACTCGCGCTGTCGGTACCGCCTCGCGGTCCGCGACCGCCGCGGCCGCGTCGACGACCTCTCTGGTCGGGGCGACGATGAGTGGGTCGTCTCCGACCTTGTCGATTGCCGTTGCGAGCACAGTCGCCGCATCCGCCTCGTGGATATTTGCTACCATCATCTGTCTGTCTCTGCGGCTCGGGAACTAGAAATAACCATCGGGTAGCGCCTAGCAGGGAGAGTCGTCTGTTGGCTGGTGTGACACGTGTCGACACTGCGCCGGTAGGTTGAGGTGTCGGTGCGGAGAGAGCCTGTATGGTCGAGGTACGCGACGTTCCCGCGGCGGATCGTCGACAGTTCGAGCGGGCGCTCCAGTACGCCTTCTCGCCGTCCGACGGACCGGGGCTGTCCGTATCGGACGGCGACTGGCCGCCGCCGCTGTACGCGCCGCGTGCGGTGTACGACGACGGGACGCTCTGTTCGACGAGCAAACTGTACACCCTCCCAGGGGAGATTCGCGGGACGGAGACGACCGTCGGCGGAATCGGCGGGGTGGCGACACTCCCGGAACACCGGGAGTCGGGCCACGTTCGCCGGCTCTGCCGGGACGCACTCGCGTGGTACGCCGACCACGACGTACCGCTGGCGGCGTTGTGGCCGTTCTCGACGCCGTTCTACGAACGGCTCGGCTGGGGGACCGCCTACAGCTACAGCCGGCTGACGACACCGCCGGACCAGCTCCCGGACCACGACCCCCGCGGGTCGGTCGTCCGGCTCGGCGTCGACGACTGGGAACGGCTCTCGGCGGTGGGGGCCCGCGCAGACCAGACTGCGACGTTCCGGCTCGAACGCACCGAGCAGTGGTGGCGCGACCGACGGTTCTCCGACGACGGGTGGGGGGGTGTGCCGTACTGTTACGGGTGCGAGCGGGACGGCCGGCTCGCCGGCTACCTGTTGTACCACGTCACGGACGACGACGACCAGACGCTGGCGGTCGACAACCTCGTCGCCGTCGACGAGGCGGCCCGGCGGGCGTTGCTCGACTTTCTGGGGAACCACGGCGCGCAGATCGAGTCGGTGGTGGTCCACGGGGAGCCGGACGCCGAACTGTTGACGCGGCTGGACGACCCCGAACCGGCGACGTGTGAACTCCACCGCGGCCCGATGGTCCGGCTGACGAGCGTCGGCGCGCTCGCCGGCTTCGAGTGGCCCGTCGCGAACGTCGGCGACTCGTCTGAGACGGTCGACTGCCGGCTGGCCGTCACGGACCCGCTGGGTGTCGACGACGGTGTCTACCGGCTCCGGGTGACGGGCGGGACGGCGACCGTCGACCGGGTCGCCGACACACCGGAGGACGACGGGGCTACCGACACAGACGCGACCGTCGGCATCGGGACGCTCTCACAGTTGGCCGTCGGCGCGTCCGGTGTCGCGACCGCGGTGCGGATCGGCACCCTCTCTGTCGACGACGACCGACTCCGGCAAAGGCTGGCAAACGTGTTCCAGCCGGGGACGGTCCGGCTCCGGCAGTTCTTCTGACCGGCCCAGCGCGGCAGTTCCTCCGACCGACTCACTCCGGCGGTTCAACCAACACCGCCGGCGGGTCACGCGCCGGGTCCGGCGGCTCGGTGTCAGAGAGGAGTCGGGCGGCGATCCGCTCGGCGACGACGGCGTCGACCGTGTCGACGGCGGCCAACGCCTCACGCTCGGCGTCCGGCAGCCGCAACACCGTCCGGAAGAACCGCGCGAGTGTCGTGAACGTTTCGTACGCCTCCGCGGCCGCCGCCTCGCCGTCGTCGGTCAGTCGGACGCCCTCGTACGGCTCCACCCGAACGAGTCCGCGGTCGGCGAGTCGGTCGAACGCCTCCGTCGTCGCCGACGGCGACCGCCCGACCACCTCGGCGACGTGCCCCGTCGACACCGGCTCCTGCCGCCGCTCGGCTGCGACGTACACCACCAGCAGATACTCCGTCGGGCTCGTCACACCGACTCGCCTCCCGTTCCCCCCACGTGATTTAGGGTTGCCTAAACCCACTTCAATCCTGTGGGGGTGGGGTGGGAGGTTTAGGCGACACGAAACTTCTTTCGGTCCACCTAATCCCCAAATTATATTCCGGTGTCGCCCCACTGTTCGTGTATGAGCGCAGAAGGCGTGGAACGACAGGCGCGCAGCTTTCTGAGCAACGAGGTCCCGCAGATCCAGGCACACGGCGGGAACTTCGAGGTGCGGGAGGTAGACGAGTCGGCCGGGACAGCGACGGTCGCCATTGGCGGCGCCTGCTCGGGGTGTGGGATCGCGCCGATGACGATGAAGGCGATCGAGCGCCGGCTCCCCGAGGAGGTCGACGCGTTGGAGGACGTGGAGGTTGTCCGCGCCGGCGGTCCGCAGGCGGCGGTGATGCCGTCGAAGACGGACGAGATGGAGGAGATGGACGAGTACGAGAACTACTCGCCGCCGTTCTGAGTGCTCTCTGACAGGCGACGGCGACGAGGGACCGCGCGGCCGGCGCGGTTCACCTCACCGTGCGTCTCGAAGCCCAACCTCAACCCCTCCAGACACGTCTCGGGGTTGGGTGTCGACCCCGGTGCGGGCGGGGTGGTGAGGAACCGGTCGAGGTAGACGTTCACCGCGGCGTCGTACACCCCGCGGTAGCGTGCGGCCGTCTTCGTCCGCCCTGCGGCGCGGTGGACCACGTCGGTGTTGATGAACGTGTACAACACCGTGTTCCAGTGGTTGAAGTTGTTTGCTTGTGCCGACACCGACGGCCACATACGCCAGCCAGCCGTCGTTTGCGACAGTGAGCGACATCGCGATCAGACCACCGGAACCGGACGACACCGCGGCGTTGGAGGCGCTGATCACCGCCCACTTCTCCGAGGGCGCCAGCTACGGCGTCGATCTGGCGGCCGACGACCCGACGCGACACGTCAGGGTCGCGGTCGACGACGAGCCGCTGGGTGTGATGGCGGTCAACCGGTTTCGCGAACGCGAGCCGATCGGCGAGGAGATGTACTTCTTCGACGACCCCGAAGGGATTCCGCCGGCCGCCCAGTACGGGTTGTTGGAGATGGGGTACGTCCGTGAGGACGCCACCGGCCGCGGGATCGGGAGCCGGCTGTTGGAGACGATCGAGTCGATCGGGCTCGACCACGGTGTCGACTGTTTCGTCGTCGACTCCTGGTACCACGGCGGGCCGGACTCACCCCGCCAACTGTTGGTGCCGGCGGGCTACGAGACGGTGCGGACGACACCCATCGAACGCCCCGCCGCGGAGTGTCCGAAGTGTGAGGAGACCTGTACCTGTGTGGGCGCACTCGGGGTGTGGGTGCCCGACGAGTGACGCTGGCGGCGCCCGGCGGGCCGGTTCTCGTCTGGTGCGTCAGTCGTCGGCGGACGACTCCGCAGGCGTGAACGTCACGCCGTCGATCTCGATCTCGTCGGGGACGCGGCTGGTGTCGTGGCTCCCGACCGGCGGGAGATTCGTCACCGCCGCGGCCGACTCGTCAAGGTCCGTCTCGTCGTCGATCGCGTTCATCTCCCCGTCGGCGTCGCGGGCGTCCTGGTCGATCCGCATCGAACAGAACTCCGCGCCACACATCGAGCAGAACCGCGCCTTCTTGTAGTTGTCACCCGGGAGCGTCTGGTCGTGGAACGACCGCGCCCGCTCGGGGTCCAAGGCGAGATCGAACTGCCGCCGCCAGTCGAACGCGTACCGCGCCTCCGAGAGCGCATCGTCCCAGTCGCGCGCCCCCGGCTGGTCGACCGCTACGTCCGCGGCGTGGGCCGCGATCCGGTAGGCCGCCAACCCCTCGCGCACGTCCTCGGCGTCCGGCAGCCCGAGGTGGTCTTTCGGCGTGACTTGACCTCCTCCCACCCCTAAAGGGGTGGGATTCCCACGGCACTGCACCGCTGAGTTGGGACATTGTGGTTTGCAGCCTGGTCGACATGACCAGACTCCTGGCAGGGCCAAACTACCGTTACTCCTATCCCATACTGGGAGTCAGAGTTACTTTCTGTCCGGAACCCATTGCCAGTGGTTCGAAGGGGT